>JBNKFC010000526.1:0-19463 GCA_050289105.1 Paracoccaceae bacterium
CAGGCCACCTGATCGACGGATTCGGGCGGCACAGAGCCTATGTACAGGTCCAGAACGGCTGCGATCACCGCTGCACCTTCTGCATCATCCCCTACGGGCGCGGCAATTCGCGGTCGGTCCCGGCAGGCGTCGTCGTGGACCAGATCAAGCGGCTGGTCGACAAGGGGTTCCTCGAAGTCGTGCTGACCGGCGTCGACCTCACCTCCTGGGGCGCCGATCTGCCGGGCGCACCGCGTCTTGGCGATCTGGTCATGCGCATCCTCAGACTGGTGCCCGATCTTGCGCGCCTGCGCATTTCCTCGATCGACTCGATCGAGGCTGACGAGAACCTGATGCAGGCCATCGCCACCGAACCGCGCCTGATGCCGCACCTTCACCTCAGTCTTCAACACGGCGACGACATGATCCTGAAGCGGATGAAGCGCCGTCATCTTCGCGACGACGCCATCCGTTTTTGCGAAGAGGCGCGCCGCCTCCGTCCCGACATCGTCTTCGGCGCCGACATCATCGCCGGGTTCCCGACCGAGACCGAGGCGATGTTCGACAATGCCGTCAGGCTCGTCCGTGAGTGCGGCCTCACCTTCCTTCACGTCTTCCCCTATTCCCGCCGCGACGGCACGCCCGCCGCACGGATGCCGCAGGTGAGGGGCCCGGCGATTCGCGAGCGTGCCGCACGGCTCCGCGCTGAGGGGGACGCGGCGCTGACTCGCCACCTCTCGGCCCAGTTGGGCACGGCGCACCGCATTCTCACCGAAAGCGCACGCATGGGCCGAACCGAGCAATTCACGGAAGTGGCCTTCGCGACCGATCAGCCTGTCGGCGCCATCGTCACGGCGCGCATCGCCGGAGCAGACGGCCGCATGCTTCTTGCGTGATGTTTCCAAGCGAATGATCCGAATCAGTTGGCTCGGATGTTTCCGCCGTTAAACTCCCCCTAGAACGTAATGTTTTAGGTGGAGGGAAATATGAAAACTATCACTACTCTGGTAGCCTCGATAACGTTCGGTCTACTTGCAGGATCGGCCGTCGCGCAGGACGCCGACATCGGCGCGCAGCTTTATGGCGACTATTGCGCGGCCTGCCACGGTGCGAGCGGCAAAGGCGACGGCGACATGGCCAACCTGATGACCATTCCGGCGCCGAATCTTACACTTCTGGCGGCAAACAACGACGGCGAGTTCCCGATGCTGAAAGTGATCCATGTGATCGACGGCCGCACCGGACTGCGTGGTCACGGCGCTCCGATGCCGGTATTCGGCCGCGTCTTCGCATCGTCCGAACCGGGGCCGGCCAATCCATACGGTTCGGTTCTGGAAGTGCGGGGCCGGGTGCTCTCTCTCGCCATGTATCTCGAATCGATCCAACAGTAAGCAAAGGCTCGCCGCTGCGCTTCTTTGCAGAGGCAGATCCGGGCTGATTTCGATCAAGGCGCTCTGCCGGGTCGCGGGCAAAATCGATCCGGGATGCGCATATAAAAGGAGGGGACAAGGTGTATCTATCTAGATCGAAAACGACGCTGGCCGCGGCGGCGTTGCTCTGCGCCGGATCGGCGATGGCGCAGGATGCAGATACGGGTGAGCGGATTTACATGCAGTACTGCGCCACCTGTCACGGGGATACAGGGGACGGCAGGGGGCCTCTGACGGAACTTTTGACCGTCAAGGTTGCCGATCTCACCCAACTTTCCGCGAACAATGACGGCGAATTCCCGATGCTGCGGGTCATCCACATCATCGATGGGCGGACGGGCGTTCGTGGTCATGGTGGGCCGATGCCTACCTACGGCGACATCTTCACGTCAGAGATTCCGGGCGATGTCGGGCCCTACGCCTCCACCGTCGCCACCCGCGGCCGGATGCTGTCGCTCGCGCTCTATCTCGAATCGATCCAGAAGTGATGCCCCTCCGCAGCGGCTCGGTGCCGCTGCGGATGCCGTCTCACAGGTCAGGCGGCCGCCCGATTGCGGACGCGGCCGATGGCCTGCGCGGCCATCGCCGCCTCGCGCCCCTTGAGCACGAAATGGTCGCGGAAGAACGCGGTGTGCACTTCCGTCTCCTGGTAATTGTGCGGCGTCAGGACCACCGACAGGACCGGAACGTCGGCATCCATCTGCGCCCGCATCAGACCCTCCACGACCGTCGACGCAACGAAATCGTGGCGATAGATGCCGCCATCCACGACGAAAGCCGCGCCGATGATGGCGTCATAGCGGCCCGAGCGGCCAAGATCGCGGGCGAGAAGCGGAATCTCGAACGCGCCCGGCACATCGTAGACGTCGATCTCGGCGTCGCCGATCGCGGCGCGGAACCCCTCGAGCGCCCTGTCGACGATATCGGCATGCCAGTTGGCCTTGATGAAGGCATAGCGGGTGTGTGTCATCGTGATCTCCTTTCGAAAGTGACACGTCACCCAAGGCGATCACGGGCAGGGAGGACCCCTCTCGGGGCTCCGCCTTGCACGTTCTCTTCCATCCGGACTGTAACCGTCGGCCCCGGCCTCGCACCGGGTCTGCTGACCCCCGAACCGAAATCCGGGGCGCTCGCGGGCTCGGGGATGATCCCCATACCGCCGGTGGGGAATTTCACCCCGCCCTGAGAACGGGAGGAAAGTGCCAGCACCCGCAGCGCAAGGCAAGTGGAAGACAGCGATCTCGTGAAGATTGCCCGACCCGCCAGAAACCCGGCCCTTCAGAAAAATGTGTCCCGCACAAAATGCCGCGTGACAGAGCCGCCCGCCCCCGGCAGGAACCGTATAGGCCGAGGAGACTGACAGATGCATCCCAATCCCGCCTACCGGCAGACACCCGAGGACACGGTCCTCGCCTTCGCCCGCACACGCGGCTTCGGCACGCTTACGATCAACGGACCCGACGGGCCGCTCGCCTCCCACATCCCATTCGTTCTCGCCCCCGACGGCGCCTCGCTTGAGCTGCACCTCGTCCGCTCCAACCCCATCGCCCGCGCCCTCGCGGAGCCCCAACCGGCGCTTTTCGCGGTCACCGGCCCGGACGGTTACATCTCGCCCGACTGGTACGGGATGGCAGATCAGGTCCCGACCTGGAACTACATCGCCGCCCACCTGCGCGGCACGCTCAGCGCACTCCCACCCGAGGCGATGCGCGGCCAGCTCGACCGGCTCTCCGCCGAGTTCGAGGACAGGCTCCGGCCCAAGACCTCTTGGCGGACCGACAAGATGCCGGCAGAGGCGCTCGACCGGTTGATGCGGATGATCCTACCCTGCCGATTCGACATCGCGAAGGTGGACGGCACCTGGAAGCTCGGCCAGAACAAGCCCGACCCCGCCCGGCTTGGCGCGGCCGACGGGCTCGAGGCGGCCGGCATCGGCAGCGAGACCGCCGCCCTGGCGGACATGATGCGCGCCACCCTCGACTGAACACCCGACCGAGCCTCCGGCGCGTCAGCACCGGGGCCGAGGTATAAGCGCGCGCGGCAACGCGCGCTCCTTTGAATCACGGCAGGCTGGCTGCCCGCAGGATTTCCTCGGCATCGGCCTCGCCCTCAAGCGCCAGACCGACCTTGACCGCCTCCCGCAGCGGCCGCGCCAGAGCACCGCACCCACCGGGCGCCACCGTCAATCGCCCCGCATCGGCCAACCGCGATATCTTGCTCCGGCTGAGCCTCAGTCCCTGCGCCAGCAGCCGGTCGAGCCGCGGCCCAACCGGCTCCTCGGGCCGTATCCGCAGCGTCAGTCCCGGCCCATCGGCCGCCACGCAGCACAGTACCCGCGCCGTCACGCCAAGCGCCCCCTCGTCCTCGACCCGCCTCGCATACCGCGCCAGACCGTCGCGGTCGCGTGCGATCCGCAGGAGCGGCGCCGCAAGGTTCAGTCGCAGCGCCTCGATCAACCCCGGCGGCACATCTTGCGCCCGACACCGCTCGAAGACCGGCCTGTTCCACGTCGCCTCGCACGCCGCACAGCGATAGACGAGCCAGCCGTCGAACCGCTTGCCATTGGAATTGAGCCGGGCCTTGCCGGCAAAGCCGAAGGGCCGCGCCGTGCCACAACGGCGGCAATGCAGCCATGGGCGTGGCGCGCCACCCGCCGTCACGGTCCATGCGACCGTCAAGTGAACTCTCATCGAAATCCCCGATCTTCTCTCGGAAGCTCGGCGGGACAGCGGCGAGAGGACCCGGGACGGGCGAACGGTGTGGCGTGATGAGGACGGGAAGAGCGTGGGACCGCATCCCCCGCGCGGCAGTTTCTGCGGGGATCTCAGGGCCAAACCGGTCTCAAGCCACCACCCGCCACATGCGACAACGCCCCCGACAGCCAAACCGGCGCGGGGACGGGTGGGTCAGTTTGAGACCGGCTTCACGATGGCAAGGATAGACCTCGGGCGCTGACGCTCTTCGAAGATGAGCCTAGCAGAGCGTCGACGGACGGCAAGAGGGCCGGACCATCACCAATCTTGAATGGACAGCGCCCGGACCCGCCCCTAGCATCGCGGCCGAAACGATCAAGGAGGGTTCCATGCCGCTTCCCCTTGCACCGATCGCCGGTGTCGCCCTGCGCTACGGCATCCGTTACGGCGCGGTCGCCGTCGCCGCTTACGGCGTGAAACGCGCGCTCCGCAAGGGCCGCACCGACCAGCGCGCCGAAGATGCCATGGACCAGATGGACGAAGGCCTTGCCGTCCACCGCCCTGCCGACCGCGACCAGACCAATGCCGCCGCCCGCTTCCACCGGGTGATCCGCTGGGGCGACAAGGGGGTCGAGATCGACGCCGCCGCCCTTGCCCGTTTCCGTATCCGCAAGATCTGAAGGGTCCGACATGCGCCTTTTCCACTCGCCCACAACGCCCTTTGGGCGCAAGGTCATGGTGATGCTGATCGAAACCGGCCAGACCGGCGATACGGAGGTGATCTCCGCCTCCGGCAGCCCGATCGATCCCGGCTCCATGCCGCTTGGCACCAACCCCCTCGGCAAGATCCCGGCGCTGGAGCTTGACGACGGCACGGCGATCTATGACAGCCGGGTGATCTGCCGTTTCCTCGACGACCGTGCGGGCGGCAAGCTCTACCCCGCCAAACCGCGCCTTTGGAACACATTGACGCTGGAAGCGACCGCCGACGGCATGCTCGATGCGGCGATCCTGATGCTGTACGAAACCCGCATCCGCCCCGAGGACAAGCGCTTCGACGGTTGGGTCGAGGGCCAGTGGGCCAAGATCGCCCGCGCACTCGACGCGCTCGAGGGGCGCTGGATGGGCCATCTGAACGGCCCGCTCGACATGGGTCAGATCGCGGTGGCCTGCGCGCTGTCCTACCTCGATTTCCGTCATGATGTCCGCAACTGGCGCGCCGGCCATCCCAAGCTTGCCGCGTGGCATGAAGCGTTCGCCGGACGCGACAGCATGAAGGCGACCGAGCCGCAGGGGTGAACCTGGCCTTTGCGCCCTTCCTGACGGTCTGGGCGGTGCTGGCGATGAACATCGCCTCGCCGGGGCCGAATGTTCTCAACACCATCACGACGGCGATGGGATCGGGGCGCGGGCCGGGGCTGGCCTCGGCGGCAGGCGTGGCGCTTGGCGTCGGGCTCTGGTGCCTTGGCATGACGCTCGGCATGGCCGCGCTCTTTCAGGCGGTCCCGGCCACGCGCATTCTCCTGACGGTGATCGCGATAGGCCTCCTCCTGTGGTTCGCGAGCCGATATCTGAGGGCCGCCTGGGCCGGATGGCGCCACGGCGCGCAGCGCATCGCCGGGCGCACCGGTCTCGGGGTGCGCGCCTCGTTCCTGCGCTCGCTGTCGGTCAACGCTCTGAACCCGAAGGCACTGACGACCTGGGTGGTGATTCTGTCGCTCTTCCCGGTCGCGCGCGCCCATGCCGGCGACATCGCCCTTTTGGGGGCCGGGGCGGCGGCCATCGCCTTCACGATCCATGCGGGCTACGCGCTCGCGTTCTCGACTCCGCCCGCCGCGCGGGTCTGGCTGCGACTCGCACCGGTAATCAATGGCGGCGTCGGGATCTTCTTTACCGGATTCGCGCTCAAGCTCGCGCTCGGGCTCATACGGTAGCAAGCTTCAGAACCAGTAATCCGCAACGCAGCGCCCATCCCGCGGCAAGTCCTCGAACGCGCCCAGCCCGTCGAACCGGTCAATCGGAATCGCCGCGACCGCGTCGGGTTCGGCAAGCCTGAGGTTCACCGCGATGCGTCGGCGTCCGTCCTTGCCGGGTTCGAGCCCGCGCCAATGACTGACGCAGCCGCAGATGCGGCAGAAATTGAACGAAATCCCGCCGCCAGACCGGACATAGCTGCCGATTGCCTCCGGCGCGGCGTGGATCCGGATCCCCTCGCCCTCGTAATCGTAGGCCCAGAGCACGCCGTAGCGCCGGCAAATCGTGCAGTTGCAGATCGTGGCCCCGTCAGGCACGCCATCGAAGGTCCAGCGCACCGCGCCACAATGACAGTGCCCTTCCAGCATCTCGCCCTCCGGTCGTCGCCTGACAATCAGAGCATGCCGCGCATGAGGCGCGAAGCGAAAAACGCAGCCGCTGGCCGGGCATACGCAACCAGCTGCCAATCGCGGCGGCGCTCACGGGCTGACGCGCCCATGACACACCTGCCCTCATGCGCCCGATTGTCCGCTGGACGGGCCTGATTTTGACCGCTAATAACCGCCCCTGAAGGCTGCGGGAAACCGCCGCCCCGTTGTCGCACGGCCGGACTGCCGGTCAAGGAAGGGAGAAAGTTTCGTGTCCCACGCAGAAGACCACGCAGGCACCCGGAGGGATTTCCTCTATTACGCCACGGCGGGAGCAGGCACCGTCGCCACCGGCGCTGCCGTCTGGACCCTCGCCGACCAGATGAATCCTTCGGCCGACGTGCAGGCCTTGTCGTCGATCTTCGTCGACGTTTCCGGCGTCGAGGTGGGTACCCAGCTGACCGTGAAATGGCGCGGCAAGCCGGTCTTCATCCGCCGTCGCACCCAGGACGAGATCGACGCCGCCCGCGCCGTGCCGCTGTCCGATCTGGTCGATCCGAAGGCGGAGAACGCAAATCTCAGCCCGGAGGCCGATGCCGAGGACCAGAACCGCACGCTCGACGAGGCCGGCGAATGGCTGGTGATGATGGGGGTCTGCACCCATCTCGGCTGCGTTCCGCTCGGCAACGCGTCCGGTGACTTCGGTGGCTGGTTCTGCCCCTGCCACGGGTCGCACTACGACACGTCCGGTCGCATCCGCAAAGGTCCGGCGCCGCGAAACCTCGATATTCCGGTCGCAGCCTTCACCGGCGACACTACGATCAAACTCGGCTGAGGGGGCTGACACATGGCTGGTATTCCGCACGACCATTATGAGCCCAAGTCGGCTTTCGAACAGTGGCTGCACCGCCGCCTGCCGGTGGTGAGCCTCGCGTATGACACGCTGATGATCCCGACGCCGAAGAACCTGAACTGGTGGTGGATCTGGGGCATCGTCCTCGCCTTCTGCCTGGTGCTGCAGATCGTCACCGGCATCGTCCTGGCGATGCACTACACGCCGCATGTCGATCTGGCCTTCGCGTCGGTCGAACACATCATGCGCGACGTGCGCGGCGGCCACATGCTGCGCTACATTCACGCCAACGGCGCCTCGCTCTTCTTCCTTGCCGTCTACATCCACATCTTCCGCGGCCTCTTCTACGGTTCGTACAAGGCCCCGCGCGAGATCACCTGGATCGTCGGCATGATCATCTATCTCTGCATGATGGGCACCGCCTTCATGGGCTACGTGCTGCCCTGGGGTCAGATGTCGTTCTGGGGCGCCACGGTCATCACCGGCCTCTTTGGCGCGATCCCCGGTATCGGCGAGCCGATCCAGACCTGGCTTCTGGGCGGACCGGCGGTCGACAACCCGACGCTGAACCGCTTCTTCTCGCTGCACTACCTGCTGCCCTTCGTCATCGCCGCGCTGGTCGCCGTCCACATCTGGGCGTTCCACACCACCGGCAACAACAACCCGACGGGCGTCGAGGTGCGGCGCGGCTCGAAGGCCGAGGCCGAGAAGGACACGCTGCCCTTCTGGCCCTACTTCGTGATCAAGGACCTCTTCGCGCTGTCGCTGATCCTCGTGGTGTTCTTCGCGGTCGTCGGCTTCATGCCGAACTACCTCGGCCACCCGGACAACTACACGCAGGCCAACCCGCTGGTGACGCCCGCGCACATCGTGCCGGAATGGTACTTCCTGCCCTTCTACGCCATCCTGCGCGCCTTCACCGGCGACGTGTGGATCGTGCAGCTGGTGCAGTTCCTGACCTTCGGCATCGTCGACGCCAAGTTCTTCGGCGTCATCGCGATGTTCGGCTCGATCGCGGCAATGGCGATCGTGCCGTGGCTCGACACCTCGAACGTCCGTTCGGGTCAGTACCGGCCGATGTTCCGCTGGTGGTTCTACCTGCTCGTCATCGACTTCGTGGTGCTGATGTGGGTGGGCGCGCAGCCGGCCGAAGGGATCTACACCTGGATCTCGCTCATCGCCGCGGCCTACTGGTTCGCCTATTTCCTCGTGATCCTGCCGCTTCTGGGCGTGATCGAAAAGCCGACGACCCCGCCGGCGACGATCGAGGACGACTTCAACGCGCATTACGGCGCCAAAGCCCACGCGGCCGAGTGACGGAAAGGATCGATTGAGATGCTGAGAAAAATCGCAATCACGGCCGCTTCCGTCCTGGCACTGTCCGGCAGCGGCGCCTTCGCGGCGGAAACGGCGCATATCGAGGATGTGGCCTTCTCCTTCGAAGGCCCGTTCGGCAAGTTCGACGAGCACCAGCTTCAGCGCGGACTGCAGGTCTTTACCGAGGTCTGCTCCGCCTGCCACGGCATGAAGTTCGTGCCGATCCGGTCGCTCGCCGACGAGGGCGGCCCGCATTTGCCCGAAGACCAGGTGCGCGCCTATGCCAAGCAGTTCTCCGTCATCGACAAGGAGACGGGCGAAGAGCGCGAAGCGAAGGAAACCGACAACTTCCCGGCCAACACCGGTGCCGGCGCTCCCGACCTTTCGCTGATGGCCAAGGCTCGGGCCGGTTTCCATGGACCTTACGGGCTGGGGATCAACCAGTTCTTCAAGGGAATTGGCGGGCCGGAATACACACACGCCATCCTCACGGGCTACACGGAAGAGACCAAGGACGAGGCCGGTTCGACCTTCTACGAGAACCACGCCTTCTCGACCGGCTGGATCGCGATGCCCCCGCCGCTTACCGACGATCTGGTGACCTATCAGGACGGCACGCCGGCCACTGTCGATCAGATGTCCATGGACGTGAGCGCCTTCCTGATGTGGGCGGCGGAACCGCAGATGATGGCGCGCAAGAAGGCGGGCTTCGTCGCGGTGCTGTTCCTCGGCCTTCTGACCGTGCTGCTCTACCTGACCAACAAGCGGCTCTGGGCGCCCCACAAGGGCAAGAAGACCGCCTGACCCCGCGTCCGGGGGCGCCGCCCCCGGACCCCCGGAGTATTTTCGAACAGAAGAAGAGGCGCTCCGTTCGGGGCGCCTTTTTCATCTGCCGAGATAGGCGGCAAGCGCGGGGGGCGGGTTGTCGAGAAGCGTGCGCGTCGGCTGCGGCGGCGCGGCGCGTCCTTCGGCCACGACGATGATCTCGCTGGAGAACCTCCGGGCATCGTCGGGATCGTGGCTGACCATCAGCACCGTCGCGCCCGTCTCGGACGCGATGGCCGAAACGAGATCGAGCATCTCGTCCTTGAGCGCCGGGCCGAGGGCGGAAAACGGCTCGTCGAGGAGCATCAGTGGTTGGCTGCGCAGGAGCACTCGGGCCAGCGCGACGCGGCTTTGCTGGCCGCCCGAAAGCGTCCCCGGCTTGCGATCCTCCATCCCCCGGAGACCGGTGCGGGCCAGCGCCTCGCCCACGCGGGCGGACTCGGCCGCCGACAGCCGCAGGTTCGGGCGAAGCCCGAGCCCGACGTTCTGCGCGACGGTCAGGTGCGGAAAGAGGTTCTGGTCTTGAAACAGGATCGAAAGCGGCCGCTTACCCGGCGGAAGGTGGGAAATGTCCCGCCCTTCCCAGAGGATGCGCCCCGAAGCGGCGGGGAAGAAGCCGGAGATCACCGACAAGAGCGTCGACTTGCCGGCACCCGAGGGTCCGATCACCGCCACCCGCGCGCCCTTAGCCAGCGCGAAATCCGCCGTCAGGCGGAAGTCGTCCTGGGTGATGACGACATTCTCAAGCACCAGCATCGGCGCGCCCCCCACGGTCGAAGATCCAGAACAGGCCGAGGCTGAGCGCGAGGAGGAGAACTGCCGCCCCAGCCGCATCCGCCATCCGGTAGGCCCCCATCAGCCGGTAGAGCTGCAGGGGCAATGTGGCGTGATCGGCATCGGCAAAGAGCGTGATGACGCCGAGATCGCCCATCGACAGGGCGGCCGTCAGCCCGGCCGCGAAGCCGAGAGGGCGACGGAGGCGTGGCAGGGTGAGCAGACGCAACCGTGCGACGCCGTGCATCCCGAGGCTGAGCGCGAGGCGACCGTAATCCGCCTCCAGATCGCGGGCAGCGGGGATCAGCGCCCTGAGCGCGAAGGGCAGCGCCATCGCGGCATTGACCACGACGGTGACCGGCAAAGCGAGGTCGCCGGGGCTTGCCAGCGGACGGAGCAGGAGAAAGAGGCCCGTGCCGGTGACAAGCGAGGAGGTGGCGAGCGGCAGCATACCGGTCATCTCGAGCAGCCGCGCCTGCCGGCGTCGTGCGATCGCGAGCGCAAGAACGAGGGCGATCGCCATCGTCAGCGCTGTCGATCCGCCCGCGACGAGGAGGGAGCGCAGGGCGCCGTCCCAGACCGATTCCGGGAGCCTTGTCACCCGCGGCAGGCCGGCCGCGAAAACGGCGGCGAGCGGCGCGAGAAGGAAGAGTGCCGCAAGGATCAGGAGGAGCGCGTCGAGCGCCCGAAGCGCCGTGCTGCCGGCATCCCAGCGCGCGACCGGCCGGTCCAGCCCTGTGCCGAAGGCAGATGGCACCGCGAAGCGCGCGGCGACGAGCGCGGTGACGGCGCAGAGCCCGAGTTGCAGGCTCGCTAACAGGGCGGCGCGGCCAAGGTCGAAATCGAAGTGGAAGGCCTGGTAGATCGCCAGTTCCACCGTCGTCGCCTTCGGCCCGCCGCCAAGCGTCAGGGCGACCGCGAAGCTCGTCAGGCAGATGAGGAAGATGGTAACGAAGATGCCGGGACCGAGCGCCTTCAGCATCGGCCGTTCGAGATGGCGGGCGATGTCGCCGGGACCGAAGCCCAGCGAGGCGGCGAGGCGGAAGCGCTCGGCCGGGATCGCAAGCCAGCCCTGCAAGAGAAGCCGCACCGCGAGCGGCAGGTTGAAGAAGACATGCGCGAGAACGACGCCGCCGAAGCCGTAGATGGAGATGCGGCCGAAGCCGAGAGCGGCGAGACCGTCATTGAGTAAGCCCGAACGGCCGAAGATACCGAGGATCCCCATCACCGCGACGATCACGGGCAGGATGAAGGGCGCGCCCAGAAGGGTGATCAGCAGCCCCCGCCCCGGAAACCGCCGCCGTGCCAGCGCCCGCGCGACCGGAATGGCGAGCGCGAGGCTCAGCCCGGCCGAAACGGCGGCCTGCGCGATCGTGAACCGCACCGCCGACCAGTCTGCCGGGCCGAGGGCGGTGAAGCTGCCGGCGCGGGTGAGGACCGCGCCGAGCGTGCCGAGCGTCAGCGCGAGGATCAGCGCAACCGCCGTCCCCGCGCCGAGCCGCAGCCCCGCGCTCAGCGGCTGAGCTCGGTCTGCCATTCTTGCAGCGCCGCGTCGCGGATCGCGGCGGCCTCCTCTGACGGGAAAAGCAAGCTCTTTTCAGGCTGAATCAGCGTTCCGAACCCGTCGGGCAGCCCCGCTTCGGGCGTGACGGCCGGATACATCCAGTTCGTCTCGGGGATCACCTTCTGGAACGCCTCGGAGGTCATGAAGGCGAGGAAGCGGTCGGCCAACTCTCCCTGATCGGTCCCGGCCAGCTTCGCTGCCACCTCGACCTGAAGGTAATGCCCCTCGGAGAACGGTGCGGCGGCCTTGCTGTCATCGCTTTCGGCAATGAGGTGATAGGCGGGAGATGTCGTGTAGGACAAGACCATGTCCGCCTCGCCTTCAAGGAAAAGCCCGTAAGCCTCCGACCAGCCGGGCGTCACCGTGACGATGTTGTCGGCGAGCGCGGACCAGATTTCACCGGCGCGGTCGCCATAGGCGGACTTGACCCAGAGGAGAAGCCCGAGGCCGGGTGTCGAGGACCGCGGATCTTCGATCACGATCTTCAGGTCGGAGGCGGCAAGAGCTTCGAAATCCGCCGGAACAGTGTCGGTTTTCGTCTTGTCATAGACGAAAGCGAACCATCCCCAATCATAGGGAACGAAGGTCGGATCGTTCCAGGTGATCGGCAGATCGTAGCGCGCCGGGTCCTGGGCAAAGGGCGCGAAAAGGCCGGACGCTGCCGCGGCGGACGTCAGGTTTGTGTCGAGGCCGAGCACGACATCCGCCTCTGTTCCCGGACCTTCCAGGAGCACGCGCGACAGCAATGCCGCGCCGTCTCCGGTCGCGACGAACTTGAGGTCGCAGCCGCATTCCGCTTCGAACGCCGTCTCGATCTGCGGCCCCGGCCCCCATTCGGAAACGAAGCTGTCATAAGTATAGACCGTGAGCACGGGTTTGTCCTGGGCCGACGCCGTCGTCGCTGCCAGGACACCCGCGATCATCAGGGTCGAGATTTGGGTCTGTCTCATCTCTCATCCTCCAATGGCCAGGCGGGCGGAGATGGGGGTGGCTATGCGCCTGACCTTCCCTCCGCCGGTCTTAACCGGTTCAGGTTCAACGGGTTCGCTTCACGCATCTCAGCCCTGATCCCAGAGCACCCCGAGGTGGGACGCACCATAGCGAAAGGCGGGCCGGGCGCAAGCGGATTGAGCCTGCTGTAAGTGCGGCACTTCACCGTGGGAAAAGACGCGCAAGATGGGGCGGAAGCGGAGGGAATGCTTGAGCGGGGGCGCGGGCTTCGCTATGCCGCTTCTGGCAAAGGAGCCCGCCCATGAGCCTTAATACCTTCGGCCATCTCTTCCGCGTCACGACCTGGGGCGAAAGCCACGGCCCGGCCCTGGGCGCCACGGTCGACGGCTGCCCGCCGGGCATCGCGCTTGAGGAAGCGATGATCCAGCACTGGCTGGACCGCAGGAAGCCGGGTCAGAACAAGTACACGACGCAGCGGCGCGAGCCGGACGCAGTGCAGATCCTTTCGGGCGTCTACGAAGGCCGCACCACCGGAACGCCGATCCAACTGATGATCGAGAACACCGATCAGCGGTCCAAGGATTACGGCGAGATCGCCCAGAAGTTCCGACCCGGACATGCCGACATCACCTACTGGCAGAAATACGGCGTCAGGGATCCGCGCGGTGGCGGCCGCTCATCGGCCCGCGAGACGGCGGCGCGGGTGGCGGCCGGATCGGTCGCGCGCGAGGCGCTGAAGGTGCTGGCGCCCGAAGTGAAAATCACCGGCTACATGGTGCAGATGGGTCGTCTCAAGGCCGACCGCGACCGTTTCGACATGGCGGAGATCGAGCGCAACCCGTTCTGGTCCCCTGACGCCACCGCCGCCACGATCTGGGCCGAGCATCTCGACGACTTGCGCAAGACCGGCAACAGCGTCGGCGCCGTGATCGAGGTCGTGGCCTCGGGCGTGCCGGCGGGGCTCGGTGCGCCGATCTACGGCAAGCTCGACACGGATCTGGCGGCCGCGATGATGTCGATCAACGCCGTCAAGGGCGTGGAAATCGGCGCCGGGATGGGCGCGGCGGAACTGACCGGCGTCGAGAACGCGGACGAGATCTTCATGGGCAACGATGGCAGGCCCCGGTTCTCCTCGAACCATGCCGGCGGCATTCTCGGGGGCATTTCGACCGGGCAGGAGCTTGTCGTACGGTTCGCGGTCAAGCCGACCTCTTCGATACTCACGCCGCGCAAGACCATCACCATCGCCGGCGAAGAAACCGAGATCGTCACCAAGGGCCGCCACGATCCCTGCGTCGGCATCCGCGCGGTGCCGGTCGGCGAGGCGATGATGGCCTGCGTGATCCTCGATCACCTGCTGTTGCATCGCGGCCAGATCGGCGATGCGGGCGGTCGGATCGGATGAGCCTCGCGCCCCTTCGCACCGCTCTTCGGGCGGCGCTGGCGTCCGAGACTGGCGGCGGAGATTCCGCACATGACCTCGCCCATGTCGACCGGGTCTGGTCCCACGCCCGCACGATCGCCCACGGAGAGGGGATGGCGCCATCGCGCGTCCTCCTTTGCGCCGCCTATCTCCATGACCTCGTAACCCTTCCCAAGGACCACCCGAAACGCGCCCGCGCCGCGATGATGTCCGCCACTGCCGCAGGACCGGTGATGCAGGCGCTGGGACTTAGCCCGACCGAGATTGCCCAGGCCCGCCACGCGATCGAGGCGCACAGCTTTTCCGGCGGAACCGATCCGCAATCCCCCGAGGCGCGCATCCTGCGCGATGCGGACCGGCTGGAGGCTCTCGGCGCCATCGGCGTTGCCCGCTGCTTCGCGGTCTCGGGCGCGCTAGGTCGGCCGCTCTTCCATCCGGAGGATCCCTTCGCGGTCAGCCGCGAGATGGATGACGGGGCCTGGGCGCTCGACCACTTCGCCGTCAAGCTGCTGAAGCTGCCAGAGACATTCCTGACCCCGACCGGCCGCCGCCTTGCCGAGGAACGCGCGGCGGTGATGCGCCGCTACCTCGCGGATCTGGCGCGCGAACTGGGGGCGCCACCGCCCGGCTGGTGACGTGGCCGCGACGGAACCGCGCTGCCCGGCCGTAAGAGCTTCGGGGGGGCGTGAAAGGAGGTTCCGTTGTTCCGCAAAGCCGCTTTGATGCTTGCGCTGGCGCTTTCGCCCGTTGCCGCCCGCGCCGAGTTGTCCGCGCGAAGCCTTGACCATGACGGGCTGAAGCGGAGTTACAGTCTCTATGTTCCAAAGGCACTAGCCCGCTACTCCGGGCCGCGGCCTTTGGTGCTTGTCCTTCACGGTGGTGGCGGATCGTCGCGCGAGGTGCGCTATTCCACGCGTGGCCGGTTCGAGACGCTGGCGGAGCAGAACGGGTTTCTGGTCGTCTATCCCGACGCGGTCAGCCGGATCTGGGATACCGGCGGCGGTCAGATTTCCGCGAACCTGAGGCAACGGAGCGACGATGCCGGATTCCTCGTGGCAGCGATCGAGGCGGTCGCGCGGGATTATCCCGTGGACCGCGCCCGCATCTTCGCGACCGGCGTGTCGCGCGGCGGGATGGAGAGCTATGCGCTGGCCTGCACCCGTCCCGGCCTGATCCGCGCCATCGCGCCGGTGGCGATGCCACTGCCGGAAGCCTCGGCGCAGGATTGCGCGCGCGGCGCGCCTTTGGGGTTCTTGCTGGTCCACGGCACCGCCGACCCCTTCGTGCCGTATCAGGGCGGGCCGATCAATCTTGGCCGGCGCGACCGCGACCGCGTCCGGTCGGCTGAAGAAACGGTGGCGCTCTTCGCCCGGCGGAACGGCTGTTCCGGCACGGTGACGGAGCGGATCGGCTCTATCCGCCACGAAGACAAGACCGGCTGCGCCGCACCCACAGGCTTTTACAGCGTCGTCGGCGGCGGCCATGGCTGGCCCGGCGGGCGAAAGGTGATGCCGGGCGGTCGCGCCGGACCGGTCAACACCGACATATCGTCGCCGGATGTGATCTGGGCGTTCTTCAGCCGCTTCTGACGCCGCCACCGGCGTCCGCGCATCAGCTCAGCGCACGGCGCCGGCCTTGGACAACTGAACCGCAAGGATACCCGCCGCCACGATCGCGACACCGATCATGTCCAGGGGGCCAACGCGCTCGCTCAAGAGCAGCGATGCAACGACGACCCCGAAGAAAGGGTTGAGGAAATGGTAGGTCGCGGCCCGGACCGCGCCGATCCGCGCCACCAGCCGGAACCAGATCCAGGTGGCGATGAGACCGGGGACCAACGTCGTATAGGCGAAGGCAAGGCCGAGGCGCGGCGTCCAGTTGACCGGCAACCCGCGCTCGGTCGCAACGGCGGCGACGGCGAGCAACGCCGCGCCGACGAACATCTGCAAGCCGACGATCATCAGCACATTGCCGCTGGTCGTCGCCCCCCGAACGGTCAGCGTCGCCACGGCCAGCGCCAGCGCGCCGAGAACGCAGAGGAGAAGGCCCGGCAAACTCACGCCTCCGGAAAACCGCGACCCCATGATGATCGCGACGCCGACGACCCCGGCCACCAGTCCGGCGATGCCGAGGGGCCGCACCTTCTGACCGAGGAAAAGCCAGCCGAGCAGCGCCACGAGAAGCGGCATCGTCGAGGCGATGATCGCGGCCAGAGACGCCTCGATCCACTGCATGGCAACGAAGTTCAGCCCGAGATAGAGCGCGTTCTGGCAAAGACCAAAGATCAGGACCGACCGCCACTGCCCCCGCGAAAGCCGCCAGTTCTGGCCCAGCGCGCGAGCTATGCCGACACCGATGAGGCCCGAGATGAGGAACCGGACCGACAGGGCGGTCATGGGGGGCGCATCGGCCACGATCATCCGCGCCGAGGTGAAGGCCGAGGACCACATCAGCGCAAAGGCCAGCCCCATGAAGATCGCGCGCAGGTCCAAAGGTCGTCTCCGTCCGGGCAGGTCGCTGTCCTTTTGCCGATCGCCCGAAGCGGACGCAAGGGGCAGACCGCCGCGCGTCACACCCCCGAGGCGAAGCGCATCGCGAAAAATCGTTCCGAAACAGAAAAGGGCCGCCGGAAGGCGACCCTATCACAAGCAGCCCGCCGTCGGCGGGGCTGCAATGGCTCAGCCGTTGACGCTGTCCTTCAGCGCCTTGGCGATGGAAACCTTCACGACCTTGTCGGCGGCTTTCGTCATCGTCTCGCCGGTGGCCGGGTTGCGCACCTGGCGCTCCGGACGGGCGCGGCACTGGACCTTGCCGATGCCCGGCAGCGTGACGGCACCGCCGGCAGCCACTTCGCGGGTCACCACGGCGGCAATCGCATCGAGAGCCGACGAGGCCGTCTTCTTGTCAGACCCCATCTCCTCGGCCAGGGTGGCAACGAGCTGGGTTTTGGTCATCGGTTTGGACATGTCTGTCTCCTCACTGTGCCCCGTTTGGTTGGGGGTTATCTGCGCCATTTAGCGTCATCTAGTGTTGCTACACAATCTTTTGTGGCACAAAGCAAGCGATTTCCGCCCGTTTGTGGCGTTTTTTCGCATGCTCCGTTGCATCTCAGAGGAAGGCGGTCTCTTCGAAGCTGCGCAACTTTCGGCTGTGGATCCGCTCAAGCGGCATGTCGCGGAGCCGCTCCATCGCCCGGACGCCGATCAAGAGGTGGCGGCTGACTTGCGTCTTGTAGAAATCCGTCGCCATTCCGGGAAGCTTCAGCTCGCCGTGCAGGGGCTTGTCGGAGACGCAGAGAAGCGTGCCGTAGGGCACGCGGAACCGGAACCCGTTCGCGGCGATCGTGGCGCTTTCCATGTCGAGCGCGATGGCCCGGCTCTGGCTGAGGCGCTGCACCGGGCCGGTCTGATCGCGAAGCTCCCAGTTGCGGTTGTCGACCGTCGCCACCGTGCCGGTCCGCATGATGCGTTTCAGTTCGAACCCTTCCAGCGCCGTGATCTCCGCCACGGCCTCCTGAAGCGCGATCTGGATCTCGGCCAGGGCCGGGATCGGCACCCAGACCGGCAAATCGTCGTCGAGAACCTTGTCCTCGCGCAGATAGGCATGGGCGAGGACGAAGTCGCCAAGGGACTGGCTGTTCCGCAGGCCGGCGCAATGGCCGACCATCAGCCAGGCATGCGGGCGCAAGACCGCGATATGGTCCGTCGCCGTCTTCGCGTTCGACGGGCCGACGCCGATATTGACCAGTGTGATCCCCTGCCCGCCCCGGCGTTTCAGGTGGTAGGACGGCATCTGCGGCAGCTTCGCAAGGTGCGGGATGTCGCCGTCGGCCGTCCTTATCTCGTGATTGCCAGGTGCGACGAAGGACGTGTAGCCGGAGGACGGATCCGCCAGAACCTGCCGCGCGAAGGTCTCGAACTCGTCGACGTAGAACTGGTAGTTCGTGAAAAGCACGTGGTTCTGGAAATGCGCCGGGTCCGTCGCGGTGTAATGCGCGAGCCGGGCGAGCGAATAGTCCACGCGCTGCGCGGTGAAGGGCGCAAGATGGCCCGACCCGTCCGGATTAAGCTTCGCCGTTCCGTTGACGATGTCGTCGTTCGTCGTGGCAAGGTCCGGAACGTCGAAGACGTCGCGCAGCGGAAAGTCGAGCACGCCCTCCTGCGGGACCGAAACCGAAGGGTTCGAGGCCACCGCGAAGTGCACCGGGATCGGTGTCGTGCTCGGCCCCACGATGACAGGCACACCGTGGTTGCGGATCAGAAGGTCGAGCTGCTGGACAAGGTAGTTGCGGAACAGGTCCGGCCGGGTGATCGTCGCGGCATAGGTGCCGGGAATGGCGACATGGCCGTAGCTCAGCCGGCTGTCGGCCTTGGCGTGGCTCGTCGTGGTCATGCGCACTTCGGGATAGAAGGCCCGCGCACGCGCCTTGGGTCGCTTCCCGGCGATCGTCTCGCTGAACGTGTCGAAAAGAAAATGCGTGGCTTGCGAATACAGCGCCTCAAGCCGCGATACGGCCGCATCGGCATCGGTGAAGGCTTCCGGCGCGGCGACCTGCGGCATCAGGATCGGCATCTGGTCCTGTGCGTTCATCGGATCCGCTCCGTTCGGTCGGACGGACGCAGGTCCGATCGGCAAGGTCTGGCCGCCAGGGTCGCGGCCCGGCGGCGGGTTTGTCTGGATGGCTGAATGCGCGTGTTCATGCCAAAATCTGACAGATCAGCCACTCCCCCGCAAGAGGCGCGGGCAAGAAGGAACGTAGGGAAAACCTTGCGTCTTCTCAGGATTTTTCAGTACCGATCCGAAGCGCCGCAAAGCCCCTTGCGGCAAGCCGCGCGTGAAGCGCCTCCGCCTCTCGCCCAAGCCCTGCATCATGGGCGCCCGGCGCCTTGTCGGGAACCGGCCGCAACTCCCCGGCCGCCGCAGGCTGCACGCTGATCCGCGCCGCCACAGCTGCCCAAACCGCCGGATCGGCGCTGAGCGCCTCGTAGGGCACGAAGGTCACGTTCGGAAACCGCGCCTCGACCGCATCCAGCGCGGTATAGACCGACAGCCAGAGCCGCAGCCAGTAATCCATCGACATCGGATCGCCCGATGGCCGCGCGGAGAACAGGAACGGCCGGTGCGTTGCACCGAATTCGTGATGGCCAAGCCAGGTCATGTAATCCTGCGTGAAGGCGTCGGCATCGAGAAAGCGCTTGTGCTGGCCAAGCAGGCTTGCCGCGTGATCGAGCGGCCGCCGCAGCGGCACGAGGAACTCCGCCTCCGGCATCGCCCCGGCGAGCGCCGGCAGCCTCAGGATGTTGTTGTTGTTC
>JBNKFC010000527.1:0-13537 GCA_050289105.1 Paracoccaceae bacterium
AAGTTCGACTTCTGAGAAGGCTCTATCCCTCGTGGAATGCGACAACGGCCCGGCCCGTCATTATGACCGGTCGGGCCGTCATTTTTCAGCACAACAGTCACGTTTCCGCCGGAATGCCCGACGCAATCGCCCGAGGTGCAGGCGAGTGTGGGGCGGGACAGAATGATCCGGTCGGTGCTTTCTACCGACCCGGACACGAAGGAGATGGGACATGTCGTTCAACAGGGTCGCCGTGCTAGGGCTCGGCAAGGTCGGGCACCTCGCCGCCGAACTTCTCGCGGAGGCGGGCTTCGAGGTCACCGGCGTTGACGCGCGCGGCGTTTCGGGATGCCCGTTTCCGGTCCGGCTTGCAGACCTGAGGGGTGATCTTGAAGATGTGCTCAAGGGTCAGGAAGCCGTCCTCTCCTGCCTGCCCTATCACCTCAACAAGGGCGTCTCTTCAGCCGCGCATGCCCTCGGCATGCATTACTTCGACCTGACCGAGGATGTGCCGACGACGAAACACATCCGCGAACTGGCGAAGACCGCGAAAGGCATCATGGCGCCGCAATGCGGGCTTGCCCCAGGTTATGTCGGCATCGTCGGCGCCCATCTGGCCGAACAATTCGACCGGCTGAGGTCGATCCGCATGCGCGTCGGCGCCCTGCCGCAGAACCCCACGGGGCTTTTGGGCTACGCCTTCAACTGGTCGCCCGAGGGCGTGGTGAACGAATATCTGAATGACTGCGAGGTGATCGAGGAGGGCGTGCACAAGACCGTCTCGGCGATGGAGTGGCTGGAGTCGATCTATATCGACGGCGTGCACTTGGAAGCCTTCACGACCTCCGGCGGCCTCGGCACGATGTGCGAGACCTATGCCGACAAGGTCGAGAACCTCGACTACAAGACGATGCGTTACCCCGGCCATGTCGCGCTGATGAATTTCTTCTTTCATGAGCTTCTGATGCGGGAAAACCGGGAGATGGCGGGAAAGATCCTGACCCATGCCAAGCCGCCGGTGGACGAGGATGTCGTCTATGTCCACGTCGCCGCCGAGGGCTGGACCGAGGGCCAGTTGAAACGCCGGGAATACGTCCGCGCCTACTATCCGCTGGAGATCGCCGGCAAGCGGCGCACGGCGATCGCCTGGACGACCTCCGCCTCGGTCGTTGCGGTGATCGAGATGGTGCAGGCGGGCGCGCTGCCGCAGAAAGGCTTTCTCAAGCAGGAGGAGATACCGCTCCTGCCCTATCTCGCAACCCGGACCGGCCAATATTATGCCGTCGGCCACAAGGGCCGGAGCGGCTGAGCGTTCGGTCTTTCATTGTGGCCCAAATACCTCCGCCGGAGGCGGGTCAGCCGCCCGCGCCCCAGGTATCGGTCAGGCGATACCCGCCCGGCCAGGGATCGTCGGGGTCGAGCATGTGCTGGTGGGTGCCCGTGATCCAGGCGCGTCCGGTGATCTCGGGCACGATAGCCCGCCGGCCCGCCACCTCGGTTAACCCGGCAACGCGGCCGGTGAAGGTACTGTCGATGATGGACTTTGCCACGAGGCTCTGGCCTTCGTTCATCAAGCCCTTGGCGTGCAACACGGCCATGCGGGCCGAGACAGCCGTGCCCGTTGGCGAGCGGTCGACCTTGCCGGGCTGGATCGCGACAGCGGACCGGGTGGCATAGCCTGAATCCGTGGGTTCCAAGGGGCCGCAGAAGGCGCAGAACGAGATGTGGTCCCAGTCGGGCCGTTCCGGATGCGAAAATCCGAGCTGCGCATTCGCGGCATCGGTGATCCGTACCCCAAGCCGGGCAATGTCGCGCGCCGCATCGGCAGAGAGCGTCAGGCCGATGGCCTCTGCATCGAGCATGACGAAGCTGTCGCCGCCGAAGGCGGTATCCACGGTCAGCGTGCCGAGCCCTTCAACCTCAAGCGTCGCGCCGAGCTTGTCGGCGAAAGAGGGAAGATTGCGAACGGTGATCCGTTCCGCCTTGCCGTTCCGACACTCCGCCCGGACGCGGACGAGGCCGCCGGGCGCTTCGAGGGTCACTTCGGTGACCGGCTCCGTCATCGGCAGGATGCCGGCATCGAGAAGCACGGTCGCGACGCAGATCGAGTTCGATCCGGACATGGGCGGCGTGTCTTCCGGCTCCATGATGATGAACCCCATCTGGGCGTCGGGATGCTTCGGCGGGACAAGCAGGTTGACGTGCCGGAAGACGCCGCCCCGGGGTTCGTTGAGCACGAAGGCGCGCAAGCTGCCGTCTTCCGCAATGAACCGGCGCTGGTCCCAGAGCGTGTCGCCAGGGGGTGGCGCGACGCCACCAACGATCACATCGCCTACCTCGCCCTCGGCATGGGCAGAGATGACATGGATGACTTTGGTTGTGCGCATTGGCCTGTCCTCAGTTTGCCACGAAGTCGTGCGTGAAGCGGTCACGGTCCTCGATGAAGATGGTGTGGTCCCTGGTCATATGAGGCCCTTGAAGCGGCCGGGCGCGAATGGCGCGAGGTCGATCCTCGGCGGAGCGCCGGTCAGGAGATCGGCGACGAGGGTTGCCGTGGCGGTTGATTGCGTGAGGCCGAGATGGCCGTGGCCAAAAGCGTAGATCACGTTTGAGGCGCGAGGGGCCCGGCCGATGGCGGGCAGCGAGTCGGGGAGCGAGGGGCGGAACCCCATCCATTCCGTCCCGCCGTCCGGCTTTAGGCCCGGAAGGAAGTTCTGCGCCTTTCTCAGCATCGCACGGGAACGGGCGTAGTTCGGCGGCAGATCGAGCCCGCCAAGCTCCACCGCGCCGCCGACGCGGATCCCGGTCGAGAGCGGCGAGGCGACGAATCCGTGCGCGGCGAAGGTGATGTGGCAGCGCAGGTCGAAGGCGCCGGACGGCAGGGTCGTGTTGTATCCGCGTTCGGTTTCCAGCGGGATGCGGTCGCCGAGGGTCCGTGCGACGCGGTGCGAATGGGCGCCTGCCGCAAGGACGATCTGGCGTGCATCGAGCGTGCGCCCATCCGTCAGATGCGCCACGGCGCCCTGTTCTTTTGAAGCGATTGCGCGGACTTCGCCAGTGTCTAATTCACCACCATTCGCACGGAACGCTTCTGAGAGGGCGAGAACATAGAGCTTAGGGTCGGCGATGGCCCACCAGTCTTCGGTGAAGGTAGCGTGGCTGAACTGCGGCGACAGGCCCGGCTGGATCTCGGCGATCGCGTCGGCACCGATGAGCGGCCGGTAGGAGAATCCGAAATCACGCGCCTCTTCGCGGCCGCGGCAGGCCGCGTCGAAGGCCCGAGCAGATTCGTAGACCTCGATCTGGCCGGTCTTTCGCAGCATCGCGGAGGTGCCGGTTGCCGACATGAAGGCTTCCAGCGTTTCACGCCCAAGTGTCATCAGGGCCGCCTGCGCGCGGGTCGAGGCCGCGACGCGGTGGGGCAGACTGGCGCAGGCGAAGCGCGCCATCCAGGGGGCGATCCTTGCCGCATATCTCGGCGGGATCGACAGCGGCCCCAGCGGGTCGAGAAGCCAGCGTGGCGAGTTCAGGAGCGTGTCTGGCGACGCAAGCGGATGGATCTCGGGAAAGGCGAAGCCGCCCGCGTTCCCCGCCGATGCGCCTGCGGCTGGACCGATGCGATCAATGACCTTGACCGTCAAACCGCGCGCCAGCGCCGCATGTGCCGCCGACAGGCCGATGACGCCCGCGCCGATGATCAGAACGTCGGGACGGGCGGTCATACGGACTCCTCAGAAGGCGGGCAGGTCGGGACGTGTCGCAATCGCCGCCTTGATGGTCTTCTCGACACGCGTCCGATGCTCGCCCGAAAGCGGCAGACGGGGGGCGCGAACACGCTCGTTCGAGCCGATGGCGTGCACTTCGGCAAGCTTGATCTGCTGGACGAGGAAGGTCGAGACATCGAGGTCGAGAAGCGGGCGGAACCAGCGATAGATCACGAGTGCTTCGGCGTGCCGCCCTTGCCGGATCAATTCGTAGATCGCCACGGTCTCGCGCGGGAACGCGACGACAAGTCCCGCGACCCAGCCGACAGCGCCCATCATCAGCGCTTCGTAGCCAAGGTTGTCGACGCCGGTGAAGACGTCATAGCGATCGCCAACCGTATTGAAGATCTCGGTCGTGCGGCGGATGTCGTCCGAACTTTCCTTGATCGCCACGAAACGGGCATCGTCGGCAAGTTCGACCATCATCTCGGGCGTCACGTCGACGCGGTAGCCGACACGGTTCGAATAGATCATCACCGGCAGATCGCCGGCCGCCGCGATGGCGCGGAGGTTGGCGATGGTTTCTTCGCGATTGGTGAAATAGATCGGCGAGGGAACGATCATGAGCCCATCGGCACCCGCCTTGGCGGCGCGCCGGGCAAGGTCGCAGGCCTCGCGCGTCCCCGCCTCGGAGATCGTCAAAAGTGCCGGTTTAGAGCCGGTTTGCGTCTTCGCGATGCGCAGCACTTCAAGCCGTTCGTCGGGCGACAGCATGTTGCCCTCGCCGAGCGTGCCGCAAGCGATGAGGCCGTGGCAGCCGGCATCCATCATCATTGCGAAGCACCGTTCCATCTCCGTGGCATCAAGTGTGCCATCCTCAGTGAACTTCGTCGTCACGGCCGGGATCACACCATGCCACATGATCTGTCCTTTCCTCACGGCCACCATTCGGCGGCAGAATCTTCGTGACTTGGATAAAGAATATTGGATACAATAATCAAGCAAGAAGTTTAGGAGATCGTGTCAGGTGGAGATCGAAAGCGTTGACATCGCGCAGACCGCGTCGGCAGCGTCGATCATCTGCGAGGCCTTGAAAAAGGCGATCATCGAGGGGCGACTGAAGGATGGCGAGCCTCTTCGTCAGGACGATATCGCGCGGATGTTCAATACCTCTCGGATTCCGGTGCGCGAGGCGTTGGCCATGCTGGAACAGCAGGGTCTGGTCGCCACGCAGCGCTACAAGGGCGCGGTGGTCGCCGGAATCTCTCCCGACGAGGCCGCGGAAATCTGGGATTTCCGGGCTTTGGTCGAGGGGCATGTGATCGAGGTGGCGGTTCCGAAGATGTCCGCCGATACCCTGAAGGATGCACGGGCACATCTTGCGGCTTTCGCGACGGCGGCGGGCCCCATGGAGTGGGGTGACTGGAACCGGCGGTTTCACATGGTTCTGTATCGCGCGAGTGGACTGACCTATCACCTCAGCGTCATCGAAAAGACGCTCGACCGCGTGGACCGTTACATTCGCGCGCAATTGTCCCTGTCAAACGGCGTATCTCGGGCCGATGCGGAACATCGGGCAATCCTCGATGCCTGCGCGGCCGGGGATGCGGCACGGGCCGGTGCGCTGACCCGTCAGCATATCCTCGGCGCGAAGGCGAACCTTCTCGCGAACCTGCGCCACGATTAAGCGTCGTCAGACCCGGTTTTTCTGGGGCGGGATCAGCCCAGTTTCGTCAAAATATTCGGGAAAGAAGGCGGCGGCGCAGGTGAAGGTCGTGCGCATCCCCTCCTGCGGGCCATAAGGGTCGGTCATCGTCATCATGTCGAGCCAGACGCCCTCGGTCGTGATGCGGATCACGCGCGCGATGCGGACCGGATCGCCGGGGCGGCTGGACTTTGCGACGAGGCGGTCGCAGATATCCTCAAGGGTCCGGTTGTAGTCGCCGTCGTTCGAGCCGCAGAGTTCCTGATACATCGGACGGCACTGCGCCTCGCCCCAGAAGGCGCACCAGGCGGAGAGGCGCGCTTTGGTGCATATCGACGGGTTGAAATCCGACCTAAGGATCGCGTCAAGCTCTTCCTCCGGCGAAGATCCTGCCGCCGTTAGAGCCGCCGTCCAGTTCTGGCGGTATTCCTCCGCCAGGTATTTCAGCGTTTCGGTCAGGAGTTTTTCCTTGGTCTCGAAATGGAAATTTACAAGGCCATGCGAGAGGCCTGCGTGCCGCGCGACATCGGTCAAGGTGGTGCGCGAATAGCCCCGCGCGGCGATCGTGTCGATTGTCGCTTCGATCAGTTGCAGGCGACGTGCATCGCGGCTGAGCTTGCGCGGCGGCGCCGCGCCCACCTTTGCGATCTCGCCAATTTCGTCCATCGAACCCTCTGTCGGATGCCCGCGCACGGGCGATCAGCATATAGTTTGCGCGGAAAGCCCGGTCAATTCCAGTTCTGATTGACAATTCAGTCAGAAGCTGGATGAATGATCGTACATTGAATGAGGCCATCCCTCTCCGAGGAGCAAGCTGGCCCGCCGCCCGACAGGACACCGCATGCGCCCGCTTCCGAAACGCGCCCTCACAAAGTCCAACGCCCAGTTCAAAAAGGCTCTGACTCGCCTGCCTCTGGGGGTCGCATCGACCTTCCGCTACTGGGGCGAAGACCGCACGATCTATGTCGATCGCGGCAAGGGAGGACGGATCTGGGATATCGACGGCAACGCTTATGTCGACTACCGGCTGGGCTATGGCCCGGCGATTCTCGGCTATGCCGACGACCGGGTGGACGCGGCAGCACGCAAGGGGATCGAGGTCGGCGGGGTCTTTGCCCTCTCGACCGAGCGCGAATTTGCCGTCGCCGACCGGATCGCCAAGATGGTGCCGGGCGTCGATCTCGTGCGTTTCTCGAATTCGGGGACCGAAGCGGTGATGGCCGCCCTCCGGCTCGCCCGCGCCCATACCGGCCGCGACAGCTACCTTCTGGTCGAAGGCGGCTATCACGGCCTTTTCGATGCCGCGATGTGGATGGCGAATGTCGAGGACTGGGACAGGTCGGAGAACCGCGATCCGGAGGTGGTATCCTATTCGAAAGGTATTCCGCAGGAGCTGAAGACCCTCGCCCATCTGGTGCCGATGAACGACCTTCAGCGCCTTGAGGACACCTTCAAGCGCTATGGCGACACGATGGCAGCAATGCTGATCGAACCGATCCAGGGCAATTGCTGCGGCATCACCGCCTCGGTCGACTACGTCCGCCTCGCGCGTGAGCTTTGCGACCGCTACGGCGTTCTTCTGATCATCGACGAGGTGAAGACCGGCTTCCGCGTCGCCCGGGGCGGGGTTCAGTCACTTTATGGCGTGAAGCCCGACATCTGCACTTTCGCCAAGGCGATGGCGAACGGCTACCCGATCGCCGTCGTCGCGGGGCGCGAGGAGGTGATGCGCACCTTCGGCTATGGCGGCGCGGCGCATGGCGGCACCTATACCGCCCATTCCGTCAGCCTCGCCGCGGCCGAGGA
This sequence comes from Paracoccaceae bacterium, assembly GCA_050289105.1. Classification (GTDB taxonomy): domain Bacteria; phylum Pseudomonadota; class Alphaproteobacteria; order Rhodobacterales; family Rhodobacteraceae; genus Albidovulum. Next base: position 7,195 of record JBNKFC010000527.1, read on the forward strand.
ATGCCTGCGAATCCTCGATGAAACCCCGGCGCTGGAGAACATCGCGACCTATGGCGAGGAGTTGAAGGCGGGAATCTCGAAGATCCTGAACCGGCGCGGCATCGTCCATTCCTATGCCGGGCATCCGTCGATGTTCGGGCTCTTCTTCGCCGAACGCGCACCAGACAATTACCGCGACTGGAAAACTTCGGACTATTCCTTCTACGACCAGATGGCCTATTTCCTGCACGACCTCGGCGTCATCTGCGAACCCGACAGCCGCGAACCCTGGTTCGTCTGCGAGGCGCACGGCACCGAACGCGCTTGCCTGACCGACACGTTGAAGGCGGTGGAGACGGCGGTCGACCTGACGCTTGAGCATTTCGAGGCCGAGAAGCGGGCATGAGCGAGCATCACCCGCCCGTTTCACCACTTCTGGACCGCTGCCCGGAGACCTTGCCTGCATCGGCCTATTTCGATCCCGACTGGTTCACGCGCGAAGAACGGGCGATCTGGCGCCGGAACTGGGTGCATGTCGGACGGTTGAACGACCTTCCGGCGGGAACCATGCGGCGCGTCTCGGTGGGTGGGCAGAATCTGATCCTTTGCCGGGACCGCAAAGGGAATGTCACCGCCTTCCACAATACCTGCCGGCACAGGGGGGCGGAGCTTTGTTCCACGGCCGAAAAGGCGCTCGGCAAGCTCATCAGCTGCCCCTATCACAACTGGGCCTATGACCTTGCGGGGCGGCTCGTCTCCACCGCCTTCGCGACCCCGACGCGGGACTTCCGCAAAGACGACCACGGGCTCTTTCCGGTGCAGGTCTGTGACTGGAACGGCTTCCTTTTCGTCTGCATTGACGACCAGCCGCCCGAGTTGCGGCCCGACATGGGCCTCAAGGCCCTCGATAACTGGCCGATGGACCGGCTGAAGACCGGCCACCGGCTGGTGAAGGAGCTCGACTGCAACTGGAAGATCTTCTGGGAAAACTACAACGAATGCCTGCACTGCCCCGGCATTCACCCCGAGCTTTGCGACATGGTGCCGATCTACAAGGAGGGCGTGATGGCCGCGAACGAGGCGCCGGGATGGGCGCCCGATGTGCCCCGGGGGCCGGTCCTCAAGGATGGCGCGAAGACCTGGACCATGACGGGAGCGCCCTGCGGCCCGGAATTCGCCGGCCTGACGGCTGAGGAGCGGGCGAACGGCTTCAATTTCGTGACGCTCTACCCGACGATGTTCGTCGTGGCGCATGTGGACTACGTCCGTTCCGTCACCGTCACCCCGCTTGGCCCTGAACGCACAAGGCTGACGGCGGAATGGCTCTTCTCCGAGGAAACACTCGCCCAGCCGGGCTTCGACGCCGCAAAGGTGGCGGAATTCGCGACGCTCGTCCTCGATCAGGACGGCGCGGCCTGCGAGATGAACCAGCGGGGGTTGCGATCCGAGAAATACCAAAGCGGCCGGCTGATGCCGCAGGAATTCGACATTCTGAAGTTCCACGACTGGGTGCGGGCGCAGCTGGACCGGGCGTAAGGAGAAGGCCATGACCACCGCCAAGCCGATCAAGGTGCCGAACGACTGGGACCGCCGGGGCCTGCCCGGCTGGACCTATCATTCGAAGGCGCTCTTCGAGCTCGAACGAACGGAGGTGTTCCTGACCCACTGGCAGATCGGCGGCCATGTTGGCGACATTCCGGCACCCGGCGACTGGCTGACCTTCGACCTGCTCGGCGAACGCGCGCTGATCATCCGCGGCAAGGATGGTGTCGTTCGCGCTTTTCACAACCTCTGCCGGCATCGCGGCGCGCGGCTTGCTGACGGCGAGTCGGGGCATTGCAAGAACGCGATGGTCTGCCCGTTCCATGGCTGGGTCTACAACCTCGACGGCACCTTGCGCGGCGCAGCGCGGCCCGAAAGCTTTGGCTACATGAACCGCTCGGACTTCGGGCTGAAGCCGGTCGAGATGGAGATCTGGCACGGCTTCATCTTCCTGCGCTTCCTGCCCGGCCCGCAGCATTCGGTTGCCGACCTCATGCGGCCATTCGAGGCCGACTTCACCGCCTACCGGTCGGACAGGCTTCTTCCCGGGGAACTGGGCAGCTGGAGCGCCACCACCCTCCCGGTCAACTGGAAATCGGTGCGCGACGTGGACAACGAAGGTTATCACGTCGCGATGGCGCATCCTGCCTTGCAGGACCTCTACGGCCGGACGTACCGCGACATAGTCTATCCCGGCGGAATCTCGCATTCCGTGGCCGAGTTCGGCGATCAGCCAGGTCGGCTCTGGTCAGTCAGGCAATACCTCAGCTTCAGCCCCCGTCCCGAATGGTTACCCGACAGGCTTCGCCAGTCCTGGACCTATTACGGCATGTTCCCGAACACCGTCATCGCCTTCACGCCCGAAGGCGCCCAGTATTATCAGGAGATCCCGCTGTCGCGGGACGAGACCTTCCTCAATGGCCGCCTCTATCGCCACGCGCACGAGTCGCGGCAGGCGCGGGCGGCTCGGTACCTGGCCTACCGGATCGACCGCGACACCTCGCAAGAGGATCAGCAACTGTCGATCTGGTCGAACGAGTCCATGAAGTCGACCGCTTTCGAAGACTTCCACCTGTCCGATCTGGAATACGGGGTGCGCGCGCATCACGACCAGCTGCGCCGCATCCTGCCCGTCACCCGATTGCCCGACGCACCGGACGAAGGACGGGTGGCCGAGATCAACGAAGATTTGCGTAGCGCTAACGCAAATCCGGCATAACCTCAAAAAGCGAGCGCGTACCAACCGGAGGGTAACCACAATGACAAACCTGACACGACGGACGACACTGACCGCGATCGGAGGAGCCCTCGCCCTGCCCTATGTCCGGCCATCCTGGGCCCAGTCGGGTACGGTCAATGTCTACAACTGGGCGGACTACATCGGCGAGACGACCTTGTCAGACTTCGAGGCCGCGACCGGAATTGGCGTGGTCTATGACACCTATTCTTCGGCCGAGGAAATGCAGGCCAAGATGCTTGCCGGATCGACCGGATATGACGTCGTGGACCATGCCGGCATCGACATGCCGCGCGCCATCGCTGCGGGGATCTACGAGGAACTGGACAAGTCGATGTTGCCGAACTGGGCCAATCTCGACCCCGAAATCCTGCGCATCCTCACCGGGTGGGACGAAGGCAACAAATACGGCATGCCCTACATGTGGGGCTCGGTCGGCATGACCTACAATGTCGACATGGTGAACGAACGGATTCCGGATGCCGACCTGCAAAGCCTCGATCTGATCTTCAAGCCCGAGAACGCCGAGAAGCTGGCCGATTGCGGCATCTCGATTCTCGACAGCCCGGCCGACACGATACTGATGGTGCTGAAGTATCTCGGGCTCGACGGCGACACGACGAATGTCGAGGACTACCAGAAGGTGGTCGAGGCGTTCAAACCGATCCGCCAGTACATCCGCACCTTCGACAACACCAACTACCTCAACGCGATCCCGAACGGAGAGCTTTGCGCGGTGAACAACTGGTCGGGCGACTACGCGACCGCCGCCGGCCGCGCGGCGGAGGCCGGAATCGACATGAATCTGGCTTATTTCGTGCCGAAGACCGGCGCGCCCGCGTGGATCGACGTGATGTGCATCACCTCCGACGCGCCGAACCGCGAGAATGCCTACAAGTTCCTCGACTTCATGATGCAGCCCGAGGTCGCGGCCGGCTGCACCAATTACACCTACTATGCCAACGCCAACCTCGCTGCGCGCGAGTTCGTGTTGCAGGAGATCCTTGATGATCCGGCGGTCTACCCCGACGCCGAGACGATCGGCCGAATGTGGGCGCCCAAACCCTTCTCCGAAGAGCAGGACCGCGCCATGACCCGCGCCTGGCAGGAGATCAAGTCGGGCTGAGCCCATCTTTCCGTAAACGAAGCCACCACTCAGACGGAGAGACCGCCAGATGCCCGAACCCGCCCGTGCCGCCGCGAATGTCGCGGTATTCCCTGGTGCCGCGCCGATGGCGGCCGCCAAGGAACCGCCCTTCATCCGCATCGAAGGCGTCACGAAACGGTTCGGGACCTTCACGGCGGTCTCTGACGTCAATCTCGAAATCCGGAAGGGAGAGATCTTCTCCCTTCTGGGCGGCTCCGGCTGCGGCAAGACCACCCTCCTGCGGATGCTCGCCGGGTTCGAGGACCCGACCGAGGGCCGCATCTTCATAGACGGTCAGGACATGACCGACCTGCCGCCCTACGAGCGGCCGGTGAACATGATGTTCCAGTCCTACGCGCTTTTCCCGCACATGACTGTCGAGAAGAACGTGGCCTACGGCCTCAAGCACGAGGATATGACCGCCGCCCAGCGCAAGGAACGCGTGCGCGACATGCTGGCCTTGGTGCAGCTATCGGAGTTTTCCCACCGCAAGCCGCACCAGATCTCCGGCGGACAGCGGCAGCGCGTCGCGCTGGCCCGCGCGCTGGCGAAACAGCCGAAAGTACTCCTCCTCGACGAACCCCTGGCCGCGCTCGACAAGAAGCTGCGCGAACACACGCAGTTCGAACTGATGGACATCCAGGAAAAGACCGGCACGACCTTCATCGTCGTCACCCACGACCAGGAAGAGGCGATGACGCTTTCGTCGCGGCTCGCCGTCATGGACAAGGGCCGGATCATGCAGATCGGGACCGCGACCGAGGTCTACGAATACCCGAATTCGAAATTCGTGGCGGGCTTCATCGGCTCCATCAACTTCTTTCCCGCGACCGTCCGCGAAGCCAAGGGCGACACGGCGCTCGTAGACGTGCCCGACCTCGGCGGCACGGTCGAGGCGCGGGCGATCCCCGGCCTCGCAGCCGGGCAGGAGATCACGCTGGCGGTGCGTCCGGAGAAGATCGCGCTGTCACGGACACGCCCCGACGCGGTGAACGCTTTCGCCGGAACGGTGCAGAGTCTGGCCTATTTCGGCAAGGATAGTCTCTATCGCATCACTCTTCGCTCCGGCCGCGTGGCGTCGGTCAACTCCGTCAACGCCCGCAGGGTCGGCGAGACGGAACGGGTGGCGGACTGGGAGGACGCGGTCTTTCTGTCCTTCGATCCGGCCGCCGCGATCCTCCTGAAGGACTAGGCGCATGGCGGCGGCACATCACGACACTCCGTTCCAGCGCTGGTTCAACCGCAAGGGATGGATCAACGTCACAATCGCCACGCCGTACATATGGCTGATCTTCTTCTTCCTCCTGCCCTTCGTCATCGTCCTCGCGATGAGCTTTGCGACCCGCACACCCACGGCGCCGCCCTTCTCCTTCGGCGGTGAATACCCGCTCCTGAATACCGACCACTACGCGCGGCTCTTTCAGGACGACCTCTACATCCGCGCCTACCTGATCTCGATCATGAACGCGGCCTTCGCGACGGTAATGTGCCTTCTCATCGGCTACCCGATGGCGCTCGGCCTAACGCGGGTGTCGAAGTCGTGGCGCAACGTGCTCCTGATGCTGGTGATCCTGCCGTTCTGGACCTCGTTCCTATTGCGCGTCTACGCGTGGATGGGGCTGATGGGGTCGAACAGCTGGTTCAACAAGATGCTGACCGCCGCCTACAACTGGGTCGTGCCGACGGACTGGGCCCTGCGATACATCCCGATGATGAACACCAATTTCGCGGTCGTTCTGGTCACGGTCTATTCCTACCTGCCGTTCATGATCCTGCCGCTCTTCGCCAATCTCGAAAAGCTCGACCGGACGCTGGACGAGGCGGCGATGGACCTCGGCTCGCGCCCCGTGCGGGTCTTCTTCGACGTGACGCTGCCGCTCTCGGTGCCCGGCATCATCGCCGGTTCCATGCTGGTCTTCATCCCCGCCTCGGGGGAACTGATCATCCCCTCGCTCGTCGGCTCCGCATCGCGGCCGATGATCGGGCGGGTGATCGCGGACGAGTTCACCTCGGCCCGTAGTTGGCCCATGGCATCGGCGGTGGCGGTGGCGCTTCTCGTCCTCCTCGTCGTGCCCCTGATGCTCTACACATACTACGAAGGCAAATCGCACGAGAAGAAGAAGGAGGAGGCATGAACCGCCGTCCCGTCTTCCTCATCACCATGCTCTGCTTCGGCTTCGCCTTCTTCTATATCCCGATCCTGTCGATGATGATCTATTCCTTCAACGGCTCGCGGCTGGCGACGGTCTGGGGCGGGTTTTCGACGAAATGGTATGTCTCACTCCTCTCCAATCGGCAGGTTCTGAAGGCCGCAGTGCTGTCACTGCAGATCGCAGTGCTCAGCGCGACGATGGCGACGATCCTCGGCACGATGGCGGGGATCGCACTGGCGCGGTTCAAACGGTTCCGGGGACGGACGCTGTTTTCCGGCCTCGTAA
>JBNKFC010000528.1:0-2582 GCA_050289105.1 Paracoccaceae bacterium
TGATCGCCAACAACCGGCACATGATGCAGATGCTGGCCGACAACCGCCACAAGCAACCGATCGAGGAAGACCTGCCACATGTTGCCCTGCCATTTCAGATGCTGGTCCGCGTCCGGCTGCACAAGGCGCACGCGGATCGCCGGATCGCGCGGCGCTTCCGGCAGGTCGAGGCGAAGAGCGCCGCCGGCCCAAACCCCGCCCAGCGCGAGGGCTGCCAACGCGGCGAGGCCGGCCCGGCCGGCCAGCCCCCGCGCTAGAAACGGGATCGCGACCGCAAGCGTCGTGATCAGCGTGAGACCGACCGGCCCGATCCAGGCGGCGGCCTGCATGACCGGCGTGCCGATCCAGACATGACCGATCAGCGCCCAGGGGAAGCCGGTGAAGATATACGTCCGCAGAAGATCCGTCGCGGCGAGGCCAACCGCGAAGCCGAGCGCCCGTGTTCCGCTGCCCTGCCCAAGCGCCGCGATCCCGGACGCGAGCGCCCAGAACAGCGCCATGCCGACGGCCATGAAGACGAGCGCGAAGGGCGCCATCCAGCCGTGGCGGGCGACGTCGATCAGGAACGGTTCGACGATCCAGAAGAGACTCGCTGCGAAATAGCCGGTGCCGCCGGTCCAGCCGAGCCAGACGAGGCGGGTCGCCCGCCCCTCTCCGGCGATGAGTGCCGTCAGAAGCCCGAGCGCGGGCAAAGCGATCCACCAGAGGTCCCAGGGCGCCTGCCCCGCCGCGACGCCGGCGCCGAAAAGCGCGGCAAGCGCCATCCGGCGCGCATCGGGACGGGCTGCGCGCCCGAAGAAACGTCCCGGAGCGAGGCGCATGGTCAGCGCTTGGCCTGCGGCAGACGCACTCTCAGCCGCTTGATCCGGCGGGGATCGGCGTCGATCACCTCGAACTCGGCGCCGCTTTCATGCGGGATCACCTCGCCGCGCGCCGGCACCCGGCCGACCAGCATGAAAACGAGACCACCGAGCGTGTCGATCTCCTCGTCCTCCTCCTCGCCGGCAAGTTTCAGGCCGATCTCCGCCTCGAACTCCGCCAGGGGCGCGCGCGACTGGACGATGTATTGCCCCGGCTTTTCCTCGTGCCAGAGTCCGTCCTCGGACGTGTCATGCTCATCCTCGATCTCGCCGATCACCGTCTCGATCAGGTCCTCGATGGTGACAAGCCCGTCCACCCCGCCATATTCGTCGATGACCAGCGCCATATGGATGCGTTCGGACTGCATCTTTTGCAGCAGCACCCCGATGGGCATGGACGGCGGCGCATACAAGAGTGGCCGAAGCATCTTCCTGAGATTGAACCGGGGCTTCGGGTCGGTGAACGCCTGTTGCAGGGCCAGGTCCTTGAGGTGGATCAGCCCGAGCGGACTGTCGAGCGTCCCCTTGAAGACGGGCAGCCGGGAAAAGCCGCTGTCGCGGAAATTCGCCACGATGTCGTCAAGCGAAGCGGTGACCGGCACCGCGACGATCTCGGCATTGGGGATCGCCACGTCCTCGACCCGCATGCGGCGCAGGTTGCCGATGCCAGGCAGAGGCAGGCTTGCCACCGCGCGGGTTACGTCCTCGTGTGGCTCCGCCGTCTCGTCGGCGTCGGTCTCGGAGGGGGAGAAGGCGTCGATGATGCGGCCGAAAAAGCCGCGCTGCCCGATACTGTCGGAGGGGTCGGGCGCATCCTGCGCCACCGTAGACCCGTCTAAACTGTCGCCCATTGGTCCTTTCCAGATATCCCGCGCGGCGCCACCGCCGGTTCACTCATATGGGTTCTTGAGACCCAGTTTGGCAAGTATGCGTATTTCAGCGGCCTCCATCAGCGCGGCGTCGCCGTCACGCACATGGTCGTAGCCGAGCAAATGTAACACACCATGAACGATGAGATGAGTCACATGCTCGGTTGCCGGCTTCGCCTGCTCCTCCGCCTCGCGCATGCAGGTCTCATAGGATATGGCGATGTCCCCAAGCTCCTCGGGCATGTCGGCCGGTCCCGGAGACGGCCGGTCGGGCATGTCGCCATCGACCTCCGCCCCGCGCTCTTCGGAGGGCCAGGACAGGACGTTCGTCGGCTGCGGCTTGCCGCGGAAATCGGCGTTGAGCACGGCGATGCGGGCGTCCGAGCAGCCAAGGAGACTGATGGCGAACCCCTCGCCCGGCAGGCCCTGATCGGCCATGACCGCGCGCGCCGACGCTTCGGCGAGGCCGTCAAGACCGAAGGACTGCCAGCGCGCGTCCTCGGTCAATGTTTCAACCAGTGGCTCCATCGTCGCGGTCATAAGCCTCGATGATGCGGGCCACAAGCGGGTGGCGCACGACGTCCTTGGCGGTGAAGTAATTGAAGCTCACACCCTTCACGCCGTCGAGAATACGCTCGGCGTCGGACAGGCCCGAGAAGACACCCTTGGGCAGGTCGACCTGGGTGCGGTCGCCGGTGATCACCATGCGGCTGCCTTCACCGAGACGGGTCAGGAACATCTTCATCTGCATGGTGGTCGCGTTCTGCGCCTCGTCGAGAACGACGAAGGCATTCGACAGCGTCCGACCGCGCATGAAGGCGAGGGGCGCGATCTCGATCCGCTTCTCCTCGAT
>JBNKFC010000529.1:0-2923 GCA_050289105.1 Paracoccaceae bacterium
AGCTCGTCGACAGCCAGGGCGCGACCGAGGGCACGGTAAAGAACCTCACCGCCGAGGCCATCGCCGACATCACCTCGACCGGCGAGACGCTGCGCGCCAACCACCTTAAGATCCTCGCTGACGGGCTCGTCCACCAAAGCCAGGCGACGCTCTATGCCGCCCGCAGCGCCGATTGGGGTAACCGCGCCGAAACGGTTCTCGCCGGCCTCGCCGCGCGCATGGGGCTCGATCCGGTCCGCTTCTGATCTTTCACATTGCCCGAAATACCTCGGGGGGGGAGGTCCGAAAGGCCCTTGGGGGGCAGCGCCCCCCTCGCGGGCTGAATTCAGCGCAGCCCGATCTCGGCCAGCGCCAGCGCCATCTCTTCGGGCAGCGCGCTGTCGGCCGCGCGGATCTGCGGCAGGTCGCGCGGACTGTCTGCCGGGTCGAGATAGCGCCAGCCCTGAAACGGCCGCCGCGCCGCCGCTTCGGTGCGGATCACCTCCGGGTCCAGAACGATCCCGCAGCGACGGATACCGTCGCCCCGGTCGACCTCGTCCAGCCGCACGATCCGCTGGCGGCAGAGGATCACCCCCTTGATGACCCAGTAAAGCGACCCGCCCGCCAGCACTTCGGCCTCGCGCTTCGGCCACATCCGGGTGACGTGGCGGCGCTCTCCGGTAGGGTAGGGCGCGGGATGCGTGCGCTGCCAGTCGAGCAGGTCCTCGACCGAATCCGCGCCGACGCAGAGCTTCAACAGGTTCACGAATCCGGCCATCTCACCCCCAAGACCTTGCCATTCTAGCCGTCCCACCCCCGAGATCAAGTTGACCGGCGGGGCAGGCGGGCGTATCGTGACCTCCCTTCCAAAAGACCAAGGACCGCCCTCCGATGAGCCGTTTCGCCGCCCCGATCGCCGAGCAAATCTGGGACATGAAGTACCGCTTCAAGTCGCAGGATGGCACGCCCATCGACGGCACGGTGGAGGACAGCTGGCGCCGCATCGCCCGCGCCGTCGCCGTGGTCGAGAAGAAGCCCTCGGAATGGGAGGATCGCTTCTACGCGGCCCTCGAGGATTTCCGCTTCCTCCCGGCCGGCCGGATAACGGCGGGGGCGGGCACCGGCCGCTCGGTCACGCTCTTCAACTGCTTCGTCATGGGCACGATTCCCGACAACATGGGCGGCATCTTCGACGCGCTGAAAGAGGCCGCGCTGACCATGCAGCAGGGCGGCGGGATCGGCTACGACTTCTCCACCATCCGGCCGCGTGGCGCCGAGGTGAAGGGCGTGGCAGCCGATGCCTCGGGCCCCCTGAGCTTCATGGATGTCTGGGACGCGATGTGTCGGACGATCATGTCGGCCGGCAGCCGCCGGGGCGCGATGATGGCGACGATGCGTTGCGATCACCCCGATATCGAGGCCTTCATCGAGGCCAAGCAGGATGCCGCGAGGCTGAGGATGTTCAACCTCTCGGTCCTCGTCACCGATCCTTTCATGGCGGCGGTCAAGGCCGATGGCCCGTGGGAACTGGTCTTCGCCGACAAGGTCTACAAGACCGTGCAGGCGCGCGACCTCTGGAACCGGATCATGCGGGCGACCTACGACTACGCCGAGCCGGGCGTGATCTTCATCGACCGCATCAACGCCGCGAACAATCTCAACTACGTCGAGACCATCGCCGCCACCAATCCCTGCGGCGAACAACCTTTGCCGCCCTATGGCGCCTGTCTTCTGGGGTCGATCAATCTCGCCCGGCTGGTGACGGACCCGTTCGGCAAGGGTGCGACCCTAGACCTCGACGCGCTCGACGACCTTACCCGCACCGCCGTGCGGATGATGGACAATGTCGTCGACGCCTCGCGCTTCCCGCTGCCGGAGCAGGAGGCCGAAGCACAAGCCAAGCGGCGCATCGGCCTTGGCGTCACCGGTCTCGCCGACGCGCTTCTGATGGTGGGGCTTCGCTATGGCTCGGAAGAGGCGGCCCGGCAGACCGAGGACTGGATGCACCGCATCGCGCGGGCGGCCTACCTCGCCTCCGTCGACCTCGCGAAGGAAAAGGGCGCCTTCCCCTTGTTCGACGCCGAAAAGTACCTGGCCTCGGGCAACATGATGCACATGGACGCCGATGTGCGCGACGCGGTCCGCGAACACGGCATCCGCAACGCGCTGCTGACCTCGATCGCGCCGACGGGGACGATCTCGCTTTACGCCGGCAACGTCTCGTCCGGGATCGAGCCGGTCTTCGCCTATGCCTACAAGCGCAAGGTCCTGCAAAAGGACGGCAGCCGCACCGAGGAAGAGGTGGTCGACTACGCCGTCCAGCTCTGGCGCGAGCGCTTCGGCGACAAGCCCTTGCCCGAGCATTTCGTCAACGCCCAGACCCTGCCGCCGCTCGATCACGTCCGGATGCAGGCCGCCGCGCAGAAATGGGTGGACAGCTCGATCTCCAAGACCATCAACTGCCCTGAGGAGATCAGCTTCGAGGCGTTCAAGGACGTCTACATGGCAGCCTGGGATCAGGGCTGTAAAGGCTGCACCACCTACCGGCCGAACGCAGTCACTGGCTCCGTTCTCTCGGTCTCCGAGAAGGAGGACAAGACGCCCGAGGCAGACAAGGGCGCCGAGGTGGTCTACCTCTCCGAACCCCTGGACCGGCCACAGGCGCTGGAAGGCGCGACCTACAAGCTGAAATGGCCCGACAGTGAACACGCGATCTACATCACGATCAACGACATCATCCAGTCCGGCCACCGGCGGCCCTTCGAGGTCTTCATCAACTCCAAGAACATGGAGCATTTCGCCTGGACCGTGGCGCTCACGCGGATGATCTCGGCCGTCTTCCGGCGCGGCGGCGACGTGAGCTTCGTCGTGGAGGAGTTGAAAGCGGTCTTCGATCCGCGCGGCGGGGCGTGGATGCAGGGGCGCTATATCCCCTCGATCCTCG
>JBNKFC010000530.1:0-4116 GCA_050289105.1 Paracoccaceae bacterium
AGGCTGCAGATCTGACCTATGAATACAGCCATATCGGCACCGGGCGCGAGGCGCTCGTCAAGCTGGCCGCGATGGACCATTCCGACAAGGCCGGTGTTCCGGGCGTCGTCATCGTCGGCCAAGGCGCGCTGCGCGAGGCCGATGGCGAGGCGGTTCTGAGCCAGGTCATGAAGGCGGCCGCAGCGGCAGGGGCGAAGCTCCTGGTTCTGCACACGGCCGCCGCACGCGTCGGCGCGATGGATGTCGGCGCCGTGACCGAAGGTGGTCTTCCTGCGGCGCTGGAAGGTGCGGAGGTCGTCTACAACCTCGGCGCCGACGAGGTGGAGATCGCACCGGGTGCATTCGTGATCTACCAGGGAAGCCATGGCGACCGCGGCGCGCACCGCGCCGACGTCATCCTCCCCGGCGCGGCCTATACCGAAGAGAACGGCCTTTTCGTCAACACCGAGGGCCGGCCACAGCTTGCCATGCGAGCCGGCTTCGCCCCGGGCGAGGCGAAAGAGAACTGGGCGATCCTCCGGGCGCTGTCGGCAGAGCTCGGCGCGACGCTGCCCTGGGATACGCTGGCCGCCTTGCGCCAGGCGCTGGTCCGGGCGCATCCGCACCTTGCCCAGATCGACGAGGTCGCGGAGAACGAATGGCAGGCCCTGCCGGTCAAGGCGCCCGCCAAGGCCGATTTCGTTGGCGCGGTTTCGGATTTCTACCTGACGAACCCGATCGCGCGGGCCTCGCAGGTCATGGCCGAGCTTTCGGCGATGGCGAAGGCGCGGGCACAAGAACCCTTGGCGGCGGAGTGATCATGGTGCGGACGCTGCCAGCCCTGATCCTGACGGGCGGTCTTCTGACCGCGCTGACGGCCTGTGCCGGTGCGCCCGAGACGCCGGTCTACGGCGGGGCCGATCCGGTGGGCATGGGCGACGATCTCTACGGCTTTCTGGTGACCATGAAGGGCGCGCGGGACGAGGCCGAGGTCGAGGCGTACGTGACCTGTGTCGTCGCGGGCTACACACTGGAAAAGAACGCCGGATTCGCCCGGCGCGTGCGGACGAATGTGAAGGAAGAGGGTGGCGTTTGGATCGCGGATGCTGTTTACAGCATCTCGCCGACGCTGCCACGCGGCATCAAGACCATCGACGCGGAAGTGACGGTTTCCGACTGCGCCGAACGCGGCATACCGACGGTCTAAGAAGGACGGGCTGAGGGACAGACATGGCGGATTTTCTGGCAACACCACTGGGCACGTTCCTGCTCATCCTCGTGCAGGGCCTCGGCATCATCGCCTTCGTGATGCTGTCGCTTCTCTTCCTCGTCTATGGTGACCGGAAGATCTGGGCGGCGGTGCAGATGCGGAAAGGGCCGAACGTCGTCGGCGCCTTCGGCTTGCTGCAATCGGTCGCGGATGCGCTGAAATACGTGGTGAAGGAAATCGTGGTGCCGGCGGGGGCGGACAAGTTCGTCTTCTTCCTCGCGCCGATGCTCTCCTTCGTGCTGGCGATCCTTGCCTGGGCGGTCATTCCGTTCCATCCGGGCTGGGTCCTGGCCGATATCAACGTCGCCATCCTCTTCGTCTTCGCGGTCTCCTCGCTCGAGGTTTACGGCGTGATCATGGGCGGCTGGGCGTCGAACTCCAAATACCCGTTCCTCGGCTCCCTGCGGTCGGCGGCGCAGATGATCTCCTACGAGGTCTCACTCGGCCTCATCATCATCGGGGTGATCATCTCGACCGGCAGCATGAACTTCTCGGCCATCGTCGCCGCGCAGGACGGCGATTACGGCCTCTTCAACTGGTACTGGCTGCCGCATCTGCCGATGGTGGTGCTGTTCTTCGTCTCGGCGCTCGCCGAAACGAACCGCCCGCCCTTCGACCTGCCAGAGGCGGAATCCGAACTCGTCGCGGGCTTCATGGTCGAATATTCGTCGACCCCCTACCTTCTCTTCATGGCGGGCGAATACATCGCGATCTTCCTGATGTGCGCGCTGATCTCTCTTCTCTTCTTCGGCGGCTGGCTCAGCCCCATTCCCGGCATCGGTGACGGCTGGTGGTGGATGGTCGCCAAGATGTGGGTCTTCTTCTTCATGTTCGCGATGGTGAAGGCGATCGTCCCGCGCTACCGCTACGACCAGCTCATGCGGATCGGCTGGAAGGTGTTCCTGCCGCTATCCATCGGCTGGGTCGTCATCGTCTCGTTCCTGGCGAAATTCGAAGTGCTCGGCGGCTTCTGGGCCCGCTGGGCGATGGGGGGCTGATCATGGGACCGGCACGCACGACCGATTACACCCGCGCCGCGAAATACTTCCTGCTCTTCGATTTCATCAAGGGCTTCGGGCTCGGCTTCAAATACTTCTTCGCACCGAAGGCGACGCTGAACTACCCGCACGAAAAGGGGCCGCTCAGCCCCCGTTTCCGCGGTGAGCACGCGCTCCGCCGCTATCCGAATGGCGAGGAACGCTGCATCGCCTGCAAGCTCTGCGAAGCGATCTGCCCCGCGCAGGCGATCACCATTGACGCCGAACCGCGCGAGGATGGCTCCCGCCGCACGACGCGCTACGACATCGACATGACGAAATGCATCTACTGCGGCTTCTGCCAGGAGGCCTGTCCGGTCGACGCCATCGTCGAGGGCCCGAACTTCGAATTCGCGACCGAAACGCGCGAGGAGCTCTTCTACGACAAGGCGAAACTCCTCGACAACGGCGCCCGCTGGGAGGCGGAGATCGCCCGCAACCTCGAACTGGACGCGCCCTACAGATGACCGACGCCTTCCAGAAACTCTTCGCGCAGATGATGGAGCAGGGCCAGGAAATGGCCCGCACCTTCAACCCTGCGCTGGAAAATTTTTCGGTCGCGGGGTTCGACAAGATGTGGCCCACCATGTCAAAGGACATGATGGAGATGTGGTTCGGCAAGACCTTCAACCGGGAGGGGCTGGACGCCAAGACAAGGCTTCTGGTCACGATCGCGGCGCTGACCGTGCTCGGCGCGCAGGCCGAACCGCAGATGAAGCTGACGATCCGCCACGCGCTGGAAGCGGGCGCGACCAAGCGCGAGATCGCGGAAGTGATCTATCAGATGAGCATGTTCGGCGGGGTTCCCGCCATGACCAAGGCGCTCGAGATCGCCCAGAGCGTCTTCGACGAAGCCGGTGACAAAACGGGAGATGACGCATGAGTGTCATGGTGTTCGCGTTCTACCTTTTCGCCGTGACGGTCGTCGCGTCGGGGCTGATGGTGGTTCTGGCGCGCAACCCGGTCCATTCGGTCCTGTGGCTGATCCTCGCCTTCCTCTCCTCGGCCGGGCTCTTCGTGCTTCTGGGGGCGGAGTTCGTGGCGATGCTGCTGGTCATCGTCTATGTCGGCGCGGTCGCGGTGCTCTTCCTCTTCGTGGTGATGATGCTTGACGTCGATTTCGCCGAGCTGAAGGGCGAGATGGCGCGCTACATGCCGCTCGGCCTTCTGATCGGCGTGGTGATCCTGATGCAGCTCGGCATCGCCTTCGGCTCCTGGCAGACGGCCGAGACGGCCGAGGCCATGCGCGGGGCGGTGGTGCCGGACGACATGCAGAACACGGCCGCGCTCGGGATGCTCATCTACGACAAGTACATCCTGCTCTTCCAGCTGGCCGGCCTGATCCTTCTGGTCGCGATGATCGGGGCGATCGTCCTGACGCTCCGCCACCGCAAGGACGTGAAGCGCCAGAACGTGCTTCATCAGATGTGGCGCGATCCTGCCAAGGCGATGGAGCTGAAGGACGTGAAGCCGGGGCAGGGGCTGTAAGAACTGACCGCGCCGCCTGAGCGGCGTGTGAGACGAAAGAAATCGGGCCAAGCCCGGAGGGACGAGAATGATCGGACTGACACATTACCTTGGCGTTGCCGCCGCTTTGTTCGTGATCGGCATCTTCGGCATCTTCCTCAACCGGAAGAACGTCATCGTCATCCTGATGTCGATCGAACTGATGCTGCTCGCGGTCAACATCAACTTCGTCGCCTTCTCCTCCTTCCTCCACGACCTCGTGGGTCAGTTCTTCACGATGTTCGTCCTGACCGTCGCCGCCGCCGAGGCGGCGATCGGCCTCGCGATCCTCGTCTGCTTCTTCCGCAACCGCGGCACTATCGA
>JBNKFC010000531.1:0-4876 GCA_050289105.1 Paracoccaceae bacterium
CGTGCTCAGCCACGACCTGCCGGGCTATTACGGTTTGGCGCCGGGTGCCTGGGCGCATTGGGCCCGGGTCTGGGGCGAGGATCTCGACTGGCTCAAGGGCCGCTTCGCGATTCTCAAGGACGCCGAAGGCAACGATGCCAAGGACAGCGACGGCAATCCGATCAGCCTTATGAACACCAACGGCATTCCGGTCTCGCGCTGGATCGACGGGGTGCTCGAGGACAAGGCCAACATCGAACAGAACGACAATGTCCGGGTCATGGTTCTCTGGGGGCACGCGCCGAACTCGCAGACCCGCGGCACCGAGATGAAGACGGCGATGGAAAAGCTCGACACGCTCGTCGTGGTCGACCCCTATCCGACCGTCTCGGCCGTGATGCACGACCGCACTGACGGCGTCTACCTGCTGCCCGCCTCGACCCAGTTCGAGACCTCGGGCTCGGTGACCGCCTCCAACCGCTCGCTCCAGTGGCGCGACAGGGTGGTGGCGCCGGTCTTCGAAAGCCTGCCCGACCACATCATCATCAACAAGTTCGCCGAGAAGTTCGGCTTCGCAGACCGGCTCTTCCGCAATATCGAGGTGAAGGACGGCGAACCGGTGGTGGAGGACGTCACCCGCGAATTCAATCGCGGCATGTGGACCGTCGGCTATACCGGGCAGTCGCCCGAACGGCTGAAGCTCCACATGGCCAACCAGTACACATTCGACAGGACCACGCTACGCGCGGTCGGCGGGCCGTGCGACGGTGAATTCTACGGCCTGCCCTGGCCTTGCTGGGGGACGCCGGAGATGAAGCATCCCGGCACGGCAAACCTCTACGATATGTCGATGCCGGTGTCGCAGGGCGGTCTCACCTTCCGCGCCCGCTTCGGTGTGGAACGCGACGGCCAGAACCTGCTGGCCGAGGGTGTCTATTCCGCCGGATCCGAGATCCAGGACGGCTACCCGGAATTCACCATGCAGATGCTGATGGGCCTGGGCTGGGACAAGGACCTGACAGACGACGAACGCGCGGCGATCGAGGCCGTGGGCGGTCCCAAGGCCAACTGGAAGGTGGACCTTTCGGGCGGCATCCAGCGGGTTGCGATCAAGCACGAATGCGCACCCTTCGGCAATGCCAAGGCGCGGGCGGTCGTGTGGACCTTCCCGGACCCGGTGCCCCTTCACCGCGAGCCGCTTTACACCAACCGGCGTGACCTCGTGGCCGACTACCCGACCTATGACGACCGTAGGCTCTACCGGCTGCCGACGCTCTACGCCTCGATCCAGCAGAAGGACTTCAGCCAGGATTATCCGATCATCCTGACCTCTGGCCGTCTGGTCGAATACGAAGGCGGCGGCGACGAGAGCCGGTCGAACCCATGGCTCGCCGAGTTGCAGCAGGACATGTTCGTCGAGATCAATCCGCGCGACGCCAACAACCTCGGCATCCGCGACCGGGCGCAGGTCTGGGTCGAAGGGCCGGAGGGCGGCAAGGTCAAGGTCATGGCGATGGTCACCGAACGGGTGGGCGAGGGCGTGGCCTTCATGCCATTCCACTTCGGCGGGCAATTTGAGGGCAAGGACCTGAGGGACAAATATCCCGAAGGCGCCGACCCTTACGTCCTCGGCGAAGCGTCGAACACGGCGCAGACCTACGGCTACGACTCCGTGACGCTCATGCAGGAGACAAAGGCCACCCTCTGCAAGATCAGCGCAGCATAAGGAGAAACGGATATGGCAAGGGTCAAATTCCTCTGTGACGCCGAACGCTGCATCGAATGCAACGCCTGCGTGACCGCCTGCAAGAACGAGAACCAGGTGCCTTGGGGCATCAACCGCCGGCGGGTGGTGACGATCAACGACGGCAAGCCGGGCGAGCGCACGATTTCGGTCGCCTGCATGCATTGCTCTGACGCGCCCTGCATGGCGGTCTGCCCGGTCGATTGCTTCTACCAGACCGAGGACGGCATCGTCCTGCACTCCAAGGACCTCTGCATCGGCTGCGGCTATTGCTTCTACGCCTGTCCGTTCGGCGCGCCGCAATATCCGCAGGCCGGCAGCTTCGGATCGCGCGGCAAGATGGACAAGTGCACCTTCTGCGCCGGCGGGCCGGAGCCCGACAACTCGGCCGCCGAGTTCGAGAAGTATGGCCGCAACCGGATCGCCGAGGGCAAGTTGCCGCTCTGCGCGGAGATGTGCTCGACCAAGGCGCTTCTTGCCGGTGACGGCGATGTCGTCTCGGCCATCTACCGCGAGCGTGTCGTGGCGCGCGGGTTCGGCTCCGGCGCCTGGGGTTGGGGAACGGCCTACGACCAGAAAGCGGGCAACTGAGCGTGCTGAGATCCCGACGTCCAGATGCTGACGTCCTGCGGGGCGCCGCCCCGCAGGTTCCCTGCGCTTGTGGGATATCGTTGCCGGAAGGTGCCGGGCAGATCGCCTTCGGGATTGGACGCCCAGCCTCGGCTGGGCGCGTGGCGGGGCTGCTGCCGGCGCTCGCCGCGCTCCTGCTTGCGCTGCTTCTGGCCGTGAGCTTTGCCTTTCCTGCAGCGGCGCAAAGCTCGGTACGCCCGCCGGAAGCCTCGGTCGAGGTGGCGCCGCCCGGCCCCGATCTGCGGGGCGGCGTACTCGGCAACCGGTCGCGCTCCGAAGTCTGGCACGACATTCGCCTGGGTGCGGCGGGGAATGTGACAATACCGGACCCCAATGCGGCGATCATGATCCAGTCGCAGGGCGAAGACTGGCGCCTTCTTCGAAGGGAATACGTAATCCCATACGGCGGGCGCATTCTTCTGGGGATCTGCGCGGCCATCGGCCTCTTTTTTGCCCTCCGTGGCCGCATCCGGATTCACGGCGGCCGCACGGGTCGGGTGATCCCGCGCTTTTCCCTGGTCGAGCGCGTGGTGCACTGGTTCACGGCCGTCCTGTTCGTGCTTCTCGGGCTCAGCGGACTCATCCTGCTGTTCGGCCGGGACGTCCTCCTCCCGGTGATCGGACCGACGTTGTTCGGCATCATCGCCTCGGCCTCGATGCAGGGGCACAACCTCTTCGGCCCGATCTTCCTCGTCTCGATCCTTGCGTTGTTCATCACCTTCGCCCGCGGGAACGGCTACCGGCTGGTCGACATCCTTTGGGCCCTCAAGGGCGGCGGTCTTCTTGGCGGTCACGCGAGTTCGGGGCGGTACAATTTCGGGGAGAAGTCGTGGTTCTGGTGCGCTACCTTCTGTGGCCTCGCGATCTCCGTCACCGGATTCCTGATGCTCTTTCCCGATCATCTGCCGGCCTATCTGGCAAACGCGTCCAGCGACGTGCCGCCCGAGCGCACGCTTCTGCAATGGGCGAACCTCATCCATGCCGCCGCCGCGATCGTGTTCATCGGCTTTGCGCTCGGTCACATCTACCTCGGCACGATCGGCATGGAGGGGGCGCTGGAGGGGATGACGCGCGGCACGGTGGACGAGAACTGGGCGAAGTCCCACCATGACCTTTGGTACGACGAACACGCCGCCGCGGCCACCACCGACAATGTGCGCGCCGAGGTGAAGGCCGCCGCCGGCAACGTGTAACGGAGAAGCGAATGACGTTTCTGGAACTGACCGAGGGGCCGCTCTGGTATCTGGCATCGGCTGTTTTCGTGCTCGGCGTCCTGTGGCGGCTGATCGGGATCCTGTTGATCGGGCGGCCAACCGACCGCAGCGTCGCGCGTGGCTCGGGCATGGCGGGGGCGGTCAAGGCGATCGTGCTGCATTCGGTGCCGCATGGCGGCAATCTCGGCCGGACGCTCTACCATTTCCTGACCGGCTACGCGTTCCACCTCGGTCTCTTCGCGCTTCTCTTCTTCGCCGCCCCGCACGTCGCCTTCATCAAGGACCGTCTGCTTGGTTTCGGTTGGCCCGTGCTGCCGCGCTGGGGCTTCATCATCGCGGCGGAAGCGGCCTTTGCCGGACTGATTCTGATGTGGGTGCGGCGCATGACGGACCCGGTGATGCGTCGCCTGTCGGATGCCGACGACCATATCGGCACCTGGCTGATCTTCCTCGTCATGCTGACGGGCTGCCTCGCGTTGCAGGAATCGCATGACGGGCTTCGGGCGCTGCACATGCTCTTTGTCGACGCGCTGCTGATCTACTTCCCGTTCGGCCGCCTGATGCACGCCTTCACCTTCGCCTTCAGCCGGGCCTATACCGGCGCAACCTATGGCCGCAGAGGGGTCGTCCCATGACAGAAGCTCAGGACGCGGCGGGCGTGAATGTCCAGGCCGCGATCGACAAGTTCCTGGCGCTGACGGGAAGTCATGTGGCGTCCTATCTCGACGCCTGCATCCATTGTGGCCAGTGCAGCCAGGCCTGCCATTTCCACGAAGCCACTCAGGATCCGAAATATACCCCGGCGCTAAAGCTCCAGCCAATCACCCGCGTCTACAAGCGGCACAAGGCGCCGCTTTCGGGGATCAAGCGGGCGTTGGGCCTTGCGCCTGCCGAGATCACCGAGAACGACCTGCGCGGCTGGCAGGAGCTTCTTTACGATTCCTGCACCATGTGCGGGCGCTGCACCGAGGTCTGTCCGATGGGGATCGACATCGCGTCGATCGTCGGCCTGTCGCGTCAGGCCATGGTCGCCGCCGGTGTCGGTCATGCCGACGTGGTTGCTGCGGCCGAGAATGCCCTGACCAAGGGCAGTCCGCTCGGCATGACCGAGAGCGTTCTTTCCGACCGCATCGAATGGCTCGCAGACGACAACGAGGTCGAGATCCCTCTCGACCGCGACGCGGCCGAGGTCCTGATCACCGTATCGTCGATCGAGATGATGAAGTATCCCGACTCGATCGTCGCGATGGCAAAGGTTCTGAACCAGGCGGGCGTCGACTGGACGATTAGCACGAAGGGTTACGAGGCG
>JBNKFC010000532.1:0-8288 GCA_050289105.1 Paracoccaceae bacterium
CCGTGATCTGGCGGGCCTGAGATAGGCCACCGCCGCGCTGCACCTGCGGCCGTTCTTCGTGGTCAGTTGGAAATAGCTTGCCCCTTCCTGCTCGGCACCGTTGTAATCGGGGTTGAACGGATATCCCGCCGCCTGCGCCGCAGCGATCCAAGCGTCGCAGATGGGCCTCCGGATGCGCATATCCGAAACCGAAAGCGGCCCGGCATCGCCGTGAAATTCATCGGCACCGCGCTCGTTGTTCTCGGCCCGCCGGAAAAGCGGCAGCACATCATCCCAGCCCCAGCCGGTATTGCCCATCTGGCACCAGCGGTCATAGTCCTGCCTCTGGCCGCGTACGTATAAAAGGCCGTTCAGCGAGGACGACCCGCCCAGCACCTTGCCGCGCGGCCAGTCGATCGACCGCCCGTTCAGGCCCGGATCGGGTTCGGTTCGGTAGCACCAGTCGACCGAAGGGTTGTGCATGGTCTTGAAGTACCCGACCGGGATGTGAATCCACGGATTGAGGTCGCGGGGACCCGCTTCCAGAAGCAGCACCCTGACGGACGGATCGGCGCTCAGACGGTTCGCGAGAACGCACCCCGCCGAGCCTGCGCCCACGATGATGAAATCTGCCTTCACACCCGTCCCTTCCGTTTTTCAGACACTATTCAGAACCGGCGGGCCACACGAGTGGTTTTTCGGGCCAACGACGCGGATCCGCGGCAGCCTTGCGCTCGCATGCCGTGTCGGGCCGGTTGCCATACGTTTTGCCGACAGGATGCAGACGCTTTGCAGACCGGCCAATTGGCTGATTTCAGGGCAATAACCCGGATTTTCGTTTGAACCATTCGACGGGCGGGTATGGCAAGGCAGCCGCTTGCGGTCTCGCAGATCATATTCCGGTAACACTTGCGAACCCGGGAGGATGGCGGCTTTTTGCCCTTTCCTTGAACCCGCCACGCGGCTAGCTTCCGCGCCGAACGGAACAGGAGGATTTCATGGCCGGAAAGATCGACGCACGCCTTGCAGAACTTGGCATCACCCTGCCGGACGCCCCGGCGCCGGCGGCGAATTACGTGCCCTTCGTGCAAGCCGGCGATCTGATCTTCGTCTCGGGCCAAATCTCGCAAAGCTCCGAAGGGCTGATCAAGGGCAAGCTCGGCGACACGATGGATGTCGCCGAAGGGGCCGAGGCGGCCCGCCGCTGCGGTATCAGCCTTCTGGCGCAGGCGCGCGCGGCGTGCGGCGGCGATCTCGATCGGATCGTGCGGGTGGTGAAGCTGACAGGCTTCGTCAACTCGACACCCGATTTCACCGACCAGCCGAAGGTGATCAACGGCTGCTCTGACCTCATGGTCGAGGTCCTTGGCGATGCCGGGCG
Organism: Paracoccaceae bacterium; assembly: GCA_050289105.1. Taxonomy (GTDB): domain Bacteria; phylum Pseudomonadota; class Alphaproteobacteria; order Rhodobacterales; family Rhodobacteraceae; genus Albidovulum. The sequence goes on from JBNKFC010000532.1 coordinate 1,361, forward strand.
CCATGCCCGCGCCGCCGTGTCCGCCCCCGCCTTGCCCCTTGGCGTGGCGGTGGAGATCGAGGCGATCTTCCAGGTCAAGTGATGGCGCCAAAGCCCGTGCCCTTCCCGGAGGTCTTTCTCAGGCTGCCCATTGCCCACCGTGCGTTCCACGACCGCGCGGCCGGACGGCCAGAGAACTCTCCCGCCGCCTTCCGCGCGGCGATCGCCGCGGGCTATGCGATTGAGACCGACATCCAGCCCTCCTCGGATGGAGTGCCGATGGTCTTTCACGACTATGACCTGAAGCGACTGACGGGGGTGGCCGGCCGCGTGAGGGGGCGGACGGCGGCCGAGTTGAACCGCATCGCCCTGCTCGACGCCGAGGACACGGTCCCGACCCTCGCCGACATGCTCGCCCTCGTCGCCGGACAGGTGCCGCTTCTCATTGAGATCAAGGACCAGGACGGCACGATGGGCCCCGATGTCGGCCCGGTCGAACGCGCTGTGGCGGCCCTGCTCGCCGACTATGATGGCCCTGTCGCACTGATGTCCTTCAATCCGCACTCGGTGGCCGTGCTGGCCGAGGCCGCGCCGGACCGGCCGCGCGGCATCACCACCTCCGCCTATCGGGACGAGGACTGGCCGCTCCTGCCTGAGCGTGTGCGCGCGCGGCTGCGCGACATCCCCGACTACGACGCCGTGGGGGCAAGCTTCATCTCACACGAGGCCTCCGACCTCGACCGACCGCGCGTGGCCGATCTCAAGGCAAAAGGGGCGGCTATACTCACCTGGACGATCAAATCGCCCGAAGCAGAGGCGGAAGCCCGCCGCATTGCGCAGAACGTGACCTTCGAACGCTATGCCGCCCGGCTTCCGGCTTGACGTGCCTCGACCCTCCTCCCCAAATCAGGGGGATGGACCTGGTGCTTCATGGATGACATCGCTCTCGAAGTGACCGTACTTTCCGGCCTCGGAGACATCTCTGCGGCGGAATGGGATGCCTGCGCCTGCCCCGAAGCGGCGACCGGCCGGCCGCGCGACCCGTTCACCACGCACCGCTTTCTCTCGGCGCTCGAACGCTCCGGTTCGGTCGGTCCCGGCACCGGCTGGCAACCGCGCCACCTTTTGGCGCGCGCTGGCGGAGAGGCCATCGCCGCGATGCCGCTCTACGTGAAAAGCCACAGCCAGGGCGAATACATCTTCGATCATAGCTGGGCCGATGCCTATGAACGCGCAGGCGGTCGTTACTATCCGAAACTGCAAGCCGCCGTGCCCTTCACCCCGGCCACCGGTCGGCGCTTCCTGACCAAGCCGGGATGGGAGGTCACGGGCCGCGCCGCTCTCGTGCAAGCGCTGGTTCAGATCGCGGCCGACAACGGACTTTCATCGGCGCACATCACCTTCTGCACCGCGAATGAAGCCAAATCCGGCGCGGAAATGGGCCTCCTTCACCGCGTCAGCCAGCAATTCCACTGGGAGAACCGCGATTACGCGGATTTCGACGCCTTCCTCGCCCACCTCGCATCGCGCAAGCGCAAGGCGATCCGCAAGGAACGCGCCGGCGCGGCGGGCTTCGGGGGCAACATCCGGCACCTGACCGGAGATGCCATTCGCCCAGAGCACTGGGACGCCTTCTGGGCGTTCTACCAGGACACCGGCAGCAGAAAATGGGGCCGCCCATACCTGACCCGCGACTTCTTCGACGAGGTGCAGGCAACGATGCGCGACGATGTTCTCCTGATCCTTGCCGAACGTGGTGGGCGACCTGTCGCGGGCGCACTGAATTTCATCGGCCGCAACACGCTCTACGGCCGTTTCTGGGGCGCGGTCGAGGACCACCCCTTCCTGCATTTCGAATGCTGCTACTATCAGGCCATCGACTACGCCATCGCCCATGGCCTTTCCCGTGTCGAGGCCGGCGCTCAGGGAGAGCACAAGCTCGCCCGTGGCTACCTCCCGGTTGAGACCCATTCGCTCCACTGGATCGCCGAGCCTTCGTTCCGCAGGGCCGTCGCCCACTATCTGGAAACCGAGGCCCGCGCGGTCGGCGAGGAGATCGAGGTACTGACCGACTACGGCCCCTTCCGCAAGGGCACTCCCCGTGACTGAACCTGCGCACTCGCATTGCCGGAAATACCTCCGCCGGAGGCATTGAAGTTTCCCGCCAACGGCGGGAGTATTTTCTACGCAGCAAGGGAGGCCGAATTGACAGACGCGCTCGTCCTGTACTCGAACCCGATGTCGCGCGGCCGCATTGCGCGTTGGATGCTGGAAGAGGTGGGTAAGCCCTATGAGGTGCGCTACCTCGAGTACGGCACGACGATGAAGGCGCCGGACTATCTGAAGATCAACCCTATGGGAAAAGTGCCCGCGCTTGTCCACGGTGATCGGATCGTCACCGAATATGCCGCGATCTGCGCCTATCTCGCCGATGCCTTCCCCGAGGCCGGCCTCGCGCCGAAGGAGCGGTCGTCCTATTATCGCTGGCTTTTCTTCGGCGCGGGACCGCTGGAGGCGACCGTGATCATCAAGGCCCTCGGGGTGGAGGTGCCTGCAGACAAGCGTGGCATGGTCGGCTTCGGTTCGCTCCAGACCACGCTCGACGCGCTCGAGACTGCGCTCAAGGACAAGCCCTATCTGGCTGGAGAGAATTTTTCGGCCGCCGACGTGGCGACGGGTTCGCAGATCGGCTGGGGACTCAGGTTCGGGACGATCGAACCGCGCCCGATCTTACAGGCCTATTGGGACCGGCTGAGCGCCCGCCCCGCGTTGCAGCGCGCCAATGATGCCGACAACGCGGCGATGCCGCAGAAGGAGGAGTGATGGCCATCCTGCTGACCGAAGCCGAACGCGAGGCCGACCTGCCCGCGCTGGGGGAGAGCGGCTGGAACGCGGACGAGGGGCGCGACGCGATCCGCAAGATCTGGAAGTTCCGCAGCTTTTCCGAGGCCTGGGGTTTCATGTCGCGCGCCGCCCTTGTCGCCGAAAAGCTGAACCATCACCCGGAATGGACGAATATCTACAACGTCGTCGACGTCACGCTCACCACGCATGATTGCGACGGGCTGTCGGCACTCGACGTCACCCTCGCCCGCCGGATGGACAAGCTTGCCGGTGGCGCCGACATACAGCGCGACCACGGCGCGCCTGTGACCTGCCTTTGCCAATTGCATTCTGCCGGGCGCTGATCCCCAGCCGAACCGGAACCAAAGCCGTGAAAGCGGCGTTGTAGGAAGGGCGGCCGCCTGTCCCCGAGGTCGGGGCCATGCGCGTCGAACCTTCGCGGACGGACAGAAAAAAGGGGGCACCGATGGATCTGACGACATGGAACAGCTGGATTACCCAGGAACGGATCGACCTCGCGCTCGCCACGGCCCTCAACGTCGTCTATGCCATCGTGATCCTGATCGTCGCGATCGCGATTGCGGGGTGGACCAAGCGCCGGGTAGTCGGCATCGCCGAGCGCTATCCGCGCATCGACGCCACTCTCTTCGGCTTTCTCGGCAGCCTTGCGAAATACGCCATCCTCGCCGTCGCGGGCATCTTCATCCTCAACCGGTTTGGCATCCAGACCACCTCGCTCGTCGCCCTGATCGGTGCGGCGGGGCTTGCCATCGGACTGGCGCTTCAGGGCACGCTGTCGAACCTTGCCGCCGGCGTGATGCTGATCTTCTTCCGGCCATTCCGCAGCGGCGACTTCGTGGACGTCGCCGGAACGACCGGGACGGTCCGGGAAATTTCGCTCTTCTTCACCGAACTGGCGACGCCCGACAACATTCAGGTGATCGTGCCGAACAGCGACATCTGGTCGAACACGATCACCAACTATTCGGCGAACGCCACGCGGCGCGTCGATCTGACCTTCGGGGTCGCTTACGACAGCGATCTGAAAGAGGTGGACCGCGTTCTGCATGATGTGATCGGCGCAGATGCCCGCATCCATGCCGAGCCCGAACCCTTCGTGAAGGTCACCAATCTCGGCGACAGCTCCATCGACTTCACCCTTCGCGTCTGGGTTGATCGCGGCGACTGGTGGGAGACGACCTGCGACCTGCAGCGAGAGGTGAAGGTCGGATTCGACGCCGCAGGCATCGACATCCCTTTCCCCACGCGGACGCTGTTCACCGCCGCCACCCCCGCCGCAACCTGAAGCCGCGGTTCAGAGCCTCTCCAGAATCGCATCACCAGTCGACAGGCTGCACTGGCCGGGCTTGTCGAGGTCGAAGGCGGTCACAACGCCGTCCTCCACAACCATCGCATAGCGGCGAGACCGGTCGAACATGCCCACCGCGGGCGACGAATAATTCAGCCCGACGGCCTTGGCAAAGCTGGCATCCGCATCGGCGAGCATGGTGATGCCAGCCGCCGTAGCGCCTGAAACCTCGCCCCAGACCCGCATCACGTGCGCATCGTTGACCGAAAGGCAGATGATCTCATCCACACCCTTCTCGCGAAGCGCCGCCGCATTGCGGATGAAGCTTGGCAAATGGGCGCTGTCGCAGGTGGGTGTGAAGGCCCCCGGCACCGCGAAGATCACCACCTTGCGTCCCGCGAGCCTGTCTGCCAGGCGCACCTCATCGGGACCGTTCGCGCCAATCCGAAGAAGATGCGCCTCAGGCAGGGTCTGACCGACCGCGATCACGCTCAGATCTCCGCCAGAAGGTGTTCGCCGGTGGAGATGTTGCATTCACCCGGCTTGTCGATGTTCGCCGCCGTTATGACGCCATCCTCCAGCACCAACGCATAGCGATTCGACCGCCCGATCAGCCCCAGATGCGGCGCGGTGAAGTCCATGCCGAGCGCCTTGGTAAAGCTGCCGTCGGCATCGCCGAGAAAACTGATCCCGGCCGCCGTGGCACCCGTCGACTCGCCCCACGCCTTCAGCACGAAGGGGTCGTTGACTGCGATGCAGATGATCTCCTCAACTCCCTTCTTCCTGAAATCCTGAGCCGTGCGGACAAAGCTCGGCACATGGATGGTCGAGCAGGGGCCGGTGAAGGCGCCCGGAAGGCCAAAGACCACGACCTTGCGACCCTTCAAACGCTGCGAGAGCTGCACGGTTTCTGGACCGTTCGCGCCCATCTCGACAAAACTCGCCTCTGGCAGCCTACTCCCCTTGGAAAGTTCCATTTCCCAATCCTCTCGCGTTGCGTTTTCCTGACCCCACGTTATAGGGTCCCGGCGGATGTGGGCCAGAGGGAGAATGCGCATGAGCGGGATCGTGATCGTGGGTGCTGGCCAGGCCGGGGCGTCGCTCGCCGCGAAGCTCCGGGCTCTCGGCCATGCTGGCCCGATCACCATGATCGGCGAAGAGCCAGTGCCGCCCTATCAGCGCCCGCCGCTCTCGAAGGCATATCTTCTTGGCGAGATGGAGCTCGAACGCCTCTATCTCCGCGCGCCGTCCTTCTGGGAGGAGCAAAACGTCACGCTGCGTCTCGGCACGAAGGTGGAGGCAATCGACACCGGTGCGAAGACCGTCCGGCTCGCCGGGGGCGAGGTCATTTCCTATGACCAACTTGCACTGACCACCGGGTCACGCCCGCGTCGGCTGCCGGCAGCGATCGGCGGCGATCTCGGCCGGGTCTTCACCGTGCGAACGCTCGCCGATGTCGACCGCATGGAGCCGGAATTCCGCAAGGATGCCCGCGCCCTCATCGTCGGCGGCGGGTATATCGGGCTGGAGGCGGCGGCTGTCGCCGCGAAACTCGGCCTCGACGTGACTCTGATCGAGGCAGCGCCGCGCATCCTGCAGCGCGTGGCGTGCCCCGAAACCTCCGACTATTTTCGCAAGACGCATGCCGCGCATGGCGTGAAGATCCTCGAAGGCACCGGCCTAGACCGGCTCACCGGCGACGGCAATATCAACGCGGCGATCCTGTCCGATGGCACCGAAATTCCGGTCGATCTCGCCATTGTCGGCATCGGCATCGTTCCGAACACCGAACTGGCTGAAGCGGCCGGCATCGCGATTGAGAACGGCATCCGCACCGACGAATTCGGGCGCACCTCCGATCCGCATGTCTGGGCGGCGGGCGACTGCGCGTCGTTCCCCTATGGCGAGGGTCGCATCCGGCTTGAAAGCGTGGGCAACGCAATCGACCAAGCCGAGGTCGTGGCGGCCAACATTCTCGGCGCCGAAGCGCCCTATGTGGCAAAACCCTGGTTCTGGTCGGACCAGTACGAGGTCAAGCTGCAGATCGCCGGGCTAAACACCGGCTACGACCGGATCGTCACCCGGAAGGGCGACGGCGACGTCGTCAGCTTCTGGTACTACCGGGGCGACACGCTCGTTGCGCTCGACGCGATGAACGATGCCCGCGCCTACATGATCGGAAAACGGCTGATCGAGATGGGCAAGTCCCCTGATCCGGCGTTGATCGCCGACGCCGCGACCGACCTAAAGCCGCTCCTGAAGGCATGAGGATCATCGGCGGCGCACGACGCGGCCTGAAGCTCGCCGACGTCGGTGCGGGCGATGCGGCGGCGCATCTGCGCCCCACGTCCGACCGTGTTCGCGAAGCGATCTTCAACCTTCTGATGAACGGCCCCTACGGCAACCCGGTCGAGGGCGCACGCGTTCTCGACCTCTTCGCCGGGACCGGCGCCCTCGGGCTCGAAGCACTCAGCCGCGGGGCGGCGCGCGTGGCCTTCGTCGATGACGGCACCGCGGCGCGGGCCCTTCTTCGACAGAATATAGAAAAGATGCAGGCGATGGGCGTCACCGACGTCTGGCGCCGCGACGCGACGAAGATGGGCCCGAACCGGGGACCCGGCTATGACCTCGTCTTCCTCGATCCACCCTATGGTAAGGGCCTCGGCGAAGCGGCACTGACCTCTCTTCTGGAAGGCGGCTGGCTCGCCCCCGGCGCGCTGATCGTTTGGGAAGAGAATGTGCCCCCCGCCCCGCCCGACGGCTATACCCAGCTCGACCAGCGCCGCTATGGCGAGA
>JBNKFC010000533.1:0-2531 GCA_050289105.1 Paracoccaceae bacterium
ATGCGCGATGGCGTGACAGTGGTTATTTCCCCCCTGATCGCACTGATGCGCGATCAGGTCCGCGCGCTGCGCGAAGCGGGGGTGGAGGCCGGGGCGCTGACTTCGGGCAATACCGAGGATGAGACCGAAGAGGTCTTTCAGTCGCTGGATGAGGGGCGGCTCAGGCTGCTTTACATGGCACCGGAACGGCTCGCCTCGGGCGGCACCCTGACGCTGCTGAGACGGATCAGAACCAGCCTTATCGCGGTGGACGAGGCACATTGCGTCAGCCAGTGGGGCCATGATTTCCGCCCCGATTATCTTCGCATCGGCGAGTTGCGCCGGGCGCTGAACGTGCCCCTGGCCGCCTTCACCGCCACGGCGGATGAGGAAACGCGGGCCGAGATCGTTACCCGGCTGTTCGACGGGGCCGCGCCCGAAACCTTCCTGCGCGGCTTCGACCGCCCGAACATCCATCTTGCCTTTGAGGTCAAGGACCAGCCTCGCCGCCAGATTCTGACCTTTGCCGCTGCCCGAAAGGGACAGTCAGGTATCGTCTATTGCGGGACGCGCGCCAAGACCGAGACTTTGGCGCAGGCTTTAAGCGAGGCCGGGCACGTCGCCTGCGCCTATCACGCCGGGCTTGATCCCGATGCACGGCGCGAGGTGGAAAGCCGGTTCCAGCGCGAGGACGGGTTGATCGTTGTTGCCACCGTCGCCTTCGGCATGGGGGTCGACAAGCCCGATATTCGCTGGGTCGCCCATGCCGACCTGCCGAAGTCGATCGAGGCCTATTACCAGGAGATCGGCCGAGCCGGCCGAGACGGCGCACCCGCCGAGACGCTGACGCTTTACGGTCCTGACGACATCCGCTTTCGCCGCACACAGATCGACGAGGGCTTGGCGCCGGCCGACCGAAAGGCCGCCGACCATGCCCGGCTGAACGCGCTTCTCGGTCTGGCCGAGGCGACGGGATGCCGGCGCCAGCGCTTGCTCGCCTATTTCGGCGAGGCGGCAGAGCCTTGCGGCAACTGCGACCTCTGCACCACGCCACCCGAGATCTTCGACGGGACGGAGGCGGTCAGGAAGGCCCTGTCGGCGATCCTGCGGACCGGCGAGAGCTTCGGCGCCGGCCATCTCATCGACATCCTCACGGGGGCCGAGACCGAGAAAGTCCGCGAACGCCGGCACGACAAATTGCCGACCTACGGTGTGGGGCGCGACCTGCCGAAGCCCCAGTGGCAGGCGGTGTTCCGTCAGATGATGGGGCATGACCTGATACGGCCCGACCCCGAGCGGCACGGTGCCTTCCGGATGACCGAGGCAGCGCGGCCGATCCTGCGGGGGGAAGCCTCGATCACGCTACGCCGCGACACGATCCGCAAGGCCGCGGGCAAGCCGGCTCTGAAGACGCTCGTGTCGGAAGAGGACGCGCCGCTTCTCTCGGCGCTGAAGGCCAAGCGGCGCGCATTGGCAGAGGCGGCGCGGGTGCCGGCCTATGTGATCTTCCCGGACCGCACGCTTATCGAGATGGCCGAGACGCGGCCCACCACGCTCGACCAGATGGCGCGGGTGAACGGGGTCGGAGCGAAGAAGCTCGAAAGCTACGGAGCGGCGTTCCTGGAAGTGATCACTGGCGCGGCCGGGACGGTCCACCCGGCGCGGATGAAGCTTGCCGGGCGGGCGGAGGGGGCGCTTTTCGACCGGCTTCTGGCCGCGCAGACGGAGCTTTCGCGGGGCGAGGACGGCACCGGGAAATACCTCTCCTGCACCCATTCGACGCTGAAGAAGATCGCGGAATCGCGGCCCGGATCGCTGGCAGAGCTCGGGCGGATCGGCGGCATGGGCGAGCAGAAGGCCGAGCGGTTCGGGGAAGCCTTCCTTGCGATCCTCGGAGAGCGGTGAGGCAACTCATCCGGCCTGACTGGAGACGGAGATTCCGGTTTCGCCGGCTGAAAGTCCACGGCCTCCACCCACCTCTCGGATGCCTTGCGCCGAAAAGACCAACCGTGGTTCTGATTTCGATCGAACATTCGATGACAGGGCAGCGTTTCGTTCAGTGACCCGACCATCCAGAAGTCTGATATCATCCAATGGCTGAAATACGGATGGGGGAGGAGCGATGAGTTACACGCGTCAACTGATCTCCAACGGGAACCCGATGGAGGAAATCGTCGGGTTCAGCCGCGCCGTTCGGGTTGGTCCCTTTATCTCTGTCGGCGGAACGGCACCCGTCGATGCTGCGGGGAAGACCGTCGGCGTCGGCGATGTCTTTGCCCAAACGACGCGGTGCTTTGAAATCATACGGTCGGCTTTGGAGCAGGCTGGCTCTGGCCTGCATGACATCGTGCGGACCAGGGTGATCCTCACCGATATCGAAAACTGGAAAGATGCGATCGAGGCGCGGAAAGCGTTCTGCCGTGACGTGCGTCCCGTCGATACCATCATGGCGATAAACCGCTTCGTGAACCCGGAATGGCTTGTCGAGATAGAAGTCGACGCCGTCGTCGCCGATCACGTTTGACGCTTGCCATCGGGTTTCGCGATCCGGC
>JBNKFC010000534.1:0-5013 GCA_050289105.1 Paracoccaceae bacterium
CTGCGATATCCTCGGCAAGGCGGAATTCCTCAATCCCGGTCAGTCGGTCAAGGACCGCGCCGCGCTTTTCATCATCCGCGACGCCGTGGCAAAAGGGCAGCTGAAGCCCGGTGGCACCATTGTCGAGGGCACGGCTGGCAATACCGGCATCGGGCTCGCGCTCGTCGGGGCGTCGATGGGGTTCAAGACCGTGATCGTAATTCCCGAGACGCAGAGCCAGGAAAAGAAGGACATGCTGCGCTTGGCGGGGGCCGAGCTGGTTCAGGTGCCTGCCGCGCCATATAAGAATCCGAACAATTATGTGCGATATTCTGGCAGGCTGGCGGAAAAACTTGCACAAACCGAACCAAACGGTGCGATCTGGGCTAATCAGTTCGACAACATCGCCAACCGCCAGGCGCATATCGAGACGACCGGCCCTGAAATCTGGGAGCAAACCGGCGGCAAGGTCGACGGCTTCGTCTGCGCCGTCGGCTCGGGCGGTACGCTCGCGGGTGTCGCGATGGCGTTGCAGCCAAAGGGCGTCAAGATCGGCCTCGCCGATCCCGAGGGGGCAGCACTTTTCAACTATTACACGTCCGGACAGCTGAAATCCGAAGGCTCTTCGATCACCGAAGGGATCGGGCAGGGCCGGATCACCGCAAACCTCGAAGGGGTGAGGCCCGACATGGCCTGGTGCATCCCCGATACCGAGGCGCTGCCCATCGTCTTCGACCTTCTCGCAGAGGAGGGGCTCTGCATGGGCGGGTCGACCGGAATCAACGTGGCGGGCGCGATCCGCATGGCGAAGGAGATGGGCCCCGGCCACACCATCGTCACGCCGCTCTGTGACTATGGCAACCGCTATCAGTCGAAGCTGTTCAACCCCGACTTCCTACGCGCGAAGGGGCTGCCGGTGCCGGGCTGGCTCGCCAAGGCCCCGCGCGCCGTGCCCAGCGTGTTCGTTGACTGATGCGGACGCTGCGACGCCTCCTCCTCGCGCTCTGCATCGGTCTGATGCCGATGCTCGTCGTGACGCTCGCGCCTGTCACTGTCGCGGCGCAGGAGGATCAGGGGCCCGACTACAAGGCTTGGGAAGAGGCTGCCGGCCGTGCCGAACAGGCGCTGGCGACGGACCGCGTCAGCAGCGATGCGCTGGAGGAGGTGCGGCGCACCATCGTCGATTGGCGCGCCAAGTTCGCGCTGGCACAGAACGCCAACGCCGCGCAGATCGAAACGGTCAAGGCGCAGATCTCGGCGCTCGGCCCCGCGCCGACCGAGGACAAACCCGACGCGCCCGAGATCGCCGATCGGCGCAAGACACTCAATGATCAGCTTGCCAAGCTTCAGGCGCCTGGCATCACTGCGGTGGAAGCATATAGCCGGGCCGATGGAATTATCCGCCAGATCGACGCCCGTATTCGAGCCCGTCAGGCGAGCGAACTGCTCAGACTATCGCCGACCCCGGCCAATCCGGCGAACTGGCCGGCCGGCTGGGCGGTGCTTACCCAGGGGATGAAAACGCTCCTGGCCGAAGCGAGCGAAGCCTGGAACAATCCCACGCGGCGCACGGAGCTGAAGAACAACCTTCCTGTCATCGTCCTCTTCCTTGCCATCGCCGGGGTTCTCGTCCTGCGCGGCCCGGCGTTCATCGAACGACTTTCGATCCGGCTTCAGACCGGCGCATCGATGCGGGGCCGCGACATTGCGGCCACGCTCGTGTCGCTCGGTCAGGTGATCGTGCCGGTCGGCGGCGTGGTCCTTCTCGTCGCCGCGATCAAGGTGACGGGCATGACCGGGATCCGCTCCGGGGCATTGATATCCGCACTTCCGCCTGCGGCATTCTACTTCTTCACGGCGCGCTGGATCGGCGCCTGGCTGTTCCGCGTCCATGGACGCGGCGCCGTCCTGACGACGCGCCCGACCGAAGCCCGGTTCCACGTCAACATGATCGCGCTGATGCTGGCGCTCGAAGCCTTCCGCCGCGCCTTCATCACCGAGGTGCGGCCACCTCTGTCGATGGCCGCGCAGGCGGTCTGGGCGGCGCCCTTCGTCTGCATTCTCGCGGTCTTCCTCTTCCGACTGGGCCAGTTGCTCAGACCGCGGCGGGAGGAAGTCGCCCCCATTCCGGCAGCGGCCGAATTCCGCAACCGCATCCTCGGGGCGATCGGCATGTCCGCGATGGTCGTCGCGGTGATTGCCCCGCTTCTGGCCGTCATCGGCTATGTCGCGGCCGCGAATGCGCTGATCTGGCCGACGGTCATGTCGCTCGGGCTTCTGGCAATGATCGTCCTTCTGCAGCGCTTCGCCACGGACATCTACCTTGTCGCGACGAAGTCCGGCGAAGAGGGGCGCGAGGCGCTGTTGCCCGTACTGCTCGGCTTTGTGCTGACGATCCTCGCGTTGCCGGTCTTCGCGCTGATCTGGGGCGCGCGCACGGCCGATCTGTCGGAGGCATGGACCCGCTTCAGCGAAGGTATCCCGATCGGCGAGACGCGGATCTCTCCGGCGGTCCTAGTGACGTTCCTTCTGATCTTCGCGCTCGGCTACATGATAACGCGGCTCGGACAGGGCGCGCTGAAATCGGCGATCCTTCCGCGCACGAAACTGGAAAAAGGCGTGCAGAACGCGCTCGTCTCCGGTCTGGGCTACGTGGGTATCTTCTTGGCCGCGCTGGCCGCGATCACCGGGGCGGGCATCGATCTCTCCGCCCTCGGCTATGTGCTCGGCGCCCTCTCGGTCGGTATCGGTTTCGGTCTGCAGAACATCGTGCAGAACTTCGTCTCGGGCATCATTCTCCTGATCGAGCGGCCGATCTCCGAGGGCGACATGATCGAGGTGAATGGCCAGTTCGGCACCGTGAAGGGCATCTCGGTGCGGTCGACCTGGATCGAGACCTTCGACCGGACGGACGTGATCGTGCCCAACGCGGATCTCGTCTCGGGCGTCGTGACCAACCTGACGCGGGGCAACCTGACCGGCCGTCTCATCATTCCGGTCGGCGTCGCCTATGGGACCGATACCCGCCATGTCACGGAGATCCTGAAGGAAATCGCCGAGGCGCAGCCGCTGGTCATGGTCGATCCGGCGCCTGCCGTTTATTTCGTCGGGTTCGGCGCGGACAGCCTGAACTTCGAAATCCGTGCCATTCTTTCGGACGTGAACTTCAAGCTCGTCGTGCAGTCCGAGATCCTGCACGAGATTGCCGCCCGCTTCGCCGCCGAAGGGATCGAAATACCCTTCGCTCAGCGCGATCTGTGGATCCGCAACCCGGAGACGCTGGTGCCGGGCGGTCGCACGCCGAAGCCGAAGCCCAAGCCCAAGCCGGAACCGGCCGAGAAGCCGGGCAGGGTGGCACATGCCGATCCGTCGCGGATTCGCAACGATCCCGATGCCGATGCGATCGAGGAGGGGGACGTGAGATGACAGCGCCACTGTTCCGCGATGACCCCTATCTGCGAGAGGCGACAAGCCGGGTCACCGCCCATACCGACGAGGGAGGGATCGTCCTTGACGCGAGCCTCTTCTACCCGACCGGCGGCGGTCAGCCCGGCGACAGCGGCCATCTCGACTGGTCGGGCGGTCGTATCGCGGTCGCGACCACGGTCAAGGGAGAGGCGGGGGCCATCGTTCTGGTGCCGGCCGAGCCGCAGCCTCTGCCGCCGGTCGGCGCCGAAGTGCGTCAGCGGCTCAACTGGGAACGGCGCTACCGTCACATGCGCGTCCATACCGGTCTGCATCTGCTCTCGGTTGTAATCCCCCTGCCGGTGACCGGAGGTCAGATCGGCGCCGAGAAGGGGCGGCTCGACTTCGACATGCCGCATCCGCCCGGCGACGTGACCGCCCTCGAAGAGCGGGTGAACGAGCTGATCGCGCGCGACCTGCCGGTCAGCGAGGACTGGATCACCGATGACGAACTCGCCGCCAATCCCGGCCTCGTCAAGACGATGTCGGTGGCGCCGCCGGTCGGTCAGGGCCGGGTCCGGCTGATCCGCATCGGCGCCGGTGCCAACCAGATCGATCTGCAGCCCTGCGGCGGCACCCATGTCGCGAGGACTGGCGAGATCGGCCGGGTGACGATCGGCAAGATCGAAAAGAAGGGTCGCCAGAACCGCAGGGTAAGCCTGATCCTGCCGGCCTGAGGCGGGGACTACGCTCGCGAAGAAATTCGCGCTCGCCTCTTGCATGTCCGGTGCCTCGGACGCTAAGTAGCGCGGCACGGAGAGGTGGCCGAGTGGTCGAAGGCGCACGCCTGGAAAGTGTGTAGGCGGGGAACCGTCTCGAGGGTTCGAATCCCTCTCTCTCCGCCACCGACATAAGTTATTGATATTACTCAGAAAGCTACCGGATCTCCGGTCGTTTTTCCGTGCCTTGCGCCGCCGCCGCCCCTGCACAGACCTGGCCTGACCGGCCGCTCAGATCCCGTAGAGTGGTTTTGTCAGAACATTTCCCGTTGAGGCGAGCAGGGCGGCCTCGTAGCGTCGGAACATGACCAGACCTGTTCAAGGGCTTTCACAGCAGCCCAGAGATCATCCGCCTGGCGGTGATGCTGTAAGTTCGTTTCCCACTCTCGCTGAGAAACGTCGAGGATCCGCTGCATGAGCGCGGCGTCACTATCAGCCATGAAACGGTGCGTTATTGGTGGCACAGATTTGGCCCGATGTTTGCGTCCGAGATCCGAAAGCGCCGGATCGAGGGCATGAAGTCCAGCCGCTGGCGATGGCACCTCGACGAGATCTTCGTGAAGATCAAAGGAGAGCGACACTACCTCTGGCGGGCGGTGGACCATGAAGGTGAGGTGCTGGAAAGTTTCGTCACAAAGACCCGAGACAAGTAGGCCGCACTGAAATTCCTAAAGAAAGCAATGCGCAAGCACGGGCGACCCGAGGCAATCGTGACGGACAAGCTCCGCTCTTACGGCGCTGCTTTGAAAGAAGTCGGCGACTACGATCGGCAGGAAACTGGTCGCTGGCTCAACAATCGAGCTGAGAATTCACACATTCCATTCCGACGACGAGAGCGGGCGATGCTCCG
>JBNKFC010000535.1:0-5347 GCA_050289105.1 Paracoccaceae bacterium
GGAGACGATTTCGCGCATGGCGGGCACCTTGTGTGTTTGTTCACCTCCTGTTCTATGCGTTTACCATTAATGTGAGGTTAGCGGGGCGCGCGGTTCGGGAAGGCCGTTCGGCGGGTTTCAACCCACCTTCGGTCACGCCACCAGCGCTTCGGCCTTCTTCAAGTCCACGCTGACGAGCTGGCTCACGCCCTGCTCCTGCATCGTCACGCCGAAGAGCCGGTCCATGCGCGACATGGTCACTGCATGGTGGGTGATGATCAGGAAGCGGGTGTCCGTGCGCCGGGTCATTTCGTCGAGTAGATCGCAGAACCGCGTGACGTTCGCATCGTCCAGCGGCGCGTCGACCTCATCGAGCACGCAAATTGGCGCGGGGTTGGCGAGGAATACGGCAAAGATCAGCGCCAGGGCCGTCAGCGTCTGTTCGCCACCCGAAAGAAGCGACAAGGTCGCGAGTTTCTTCCCGGGCGGCTGGCACATGATCTCCAGCCCCGCCTCCAGCGGGTCGTCGCTTTCGACGAGCACCAGATTGGCCTCTCCGCCGCCGAAAAGGTGGGTGAAGAGAAGCCGGAAATTGGCGTTGACCTGTTCGAACGCAGTCAGGAGCCGCTCCCGTCCCTCACGGTTCAGGCCGGCGATGCCGGCGCGCAGCTTCTTGATCGCCTCTTCGAGGTCGGATTTCTCCATCACCAGGGTGTCGTGCTCGGTCTGGACATCCTTGGCGTCCTCTTCCGCGCGCAGGTTGACGGCGCCAAGGGCGTCGCGCTGACGCCGCAGACGGTGGACATCGGTGTCCAGCGACTCTGCCGACGGCATCCGATCCGGGTCGGCGCCCAGGCTTTGCAGGAGGCCCTGCGGATCCTGCTCGGTCTCCTCGCGGATGCGTTCGGCGGCGTGGGCCACCGTCTCGCGCGCGGCCTCCGCGCGCGCTTCGGCGCGGGCACGGGCTTCGCGCGCCTCCGAGGCGGCGCGTTCTGCGTCCCGTTCGGCATCGGTTGCCTGCCGCAAAGCCGCTTCGGCCTCGGCGAGCTTGTCGGCACTGGCGCGGCGCCGGGCCTCGGCCGTTTCGATCGCGTCGTTCAGCTCCGCG
The DNA here is from genome assembly GCA_050289105.1 of Paracoccaceae bacterium. Lineage (GTDB taxonomy): Bacteria > Pseudomonadota > Alphaproteobacteria > Rhodobacterales > Rhodobacteraceae > Albidovulum. Next base: position 1,088 of record JBNKFC010000535.1, read on the forward strand.
CGTTTGGCCGCAATCTCGGCGGGCGCGGCGGATGCATCCTTCAGCTCGGCCTCAGATTCCGCCTTCCGCTCGGCCAATTCGGCGGTCCGCTTCTCCGCTGTCTCCAGCCGGTGCTTCCAGCCCGAGATTTCCTTGGTGATTTCCTGCCGCCGTCTCGTCCGCGCCTCGCCCTCACGACGGATCTCGTCATGGGCAGAGCGCTTGGCGAGCATGGTCATCCGCGCGGCCTCGACCGTCAGCTTCACGTCCTCGGCCTCGGCCCGGGCAGCGTCGAGATCCGGCAGCGCCTTGACTGCGGCTTCCGCCTCGCGGAGCCGGGTGCGGGCGGAAAGCGCTTCCTCTTCGTGCCGGGCGACGGCCAGACGCGCGCTTTCGACCTTCCCGCCAGAGATCGACCTATCCGCTTCGGCCTTTGACAGAGCGCGCGAGGTTTCGGCCATGCGCCGGTCGGCTTCGCGCCGGGCATCGCGGGCGGCCCGGTCGGCCTCCGTGGTCTCGGCCAGCCGCTGTGTCAGGTGCTCATGCGCCTGCCGTGCCCCGGTCGCACGGGCGTTCGCCTCTTCGAGATCACGCTTGAGGTCGGTCAGGCGATTGAGCTGTTGGAGCCGCAAGGCGGCAGCCGAAGGTGCGTCCTCGGCCCCGGCGCGGAAACCGTCCCAGCGCCAAAGGTCGCCTTCGACGGAAACGAGGCGCTGGCCGGGTTTCAACAGGGGCTGAAGGCGGGCGCCGTCCTTCTTGTCGACCAGCCCGATCTGGCCGATCCGGCGGACGAGCACCTCGGGCACCGCGACATGGTTGGATAGTGCGGAGACGCCATCCGGCAGGCTCTGTGCCTGGCCATAGCCCGGCAGGACGGCCCAGCCCGAGGCGGCATCGGCTGCGACCTCCGGGGCGCGCAGATCGTCGGCAAGCGCGGCCCCGAGGGCCTTCTCGAAGCCCTTCTTAACCTCGACCCGGTCGAGGAGTTGCTTGCCCGAGGACGCTTCGCGGTCGACGAGTTTCAGAAGTGCGGCCGCCTCGGCCTTCAGCGCGCCGAACTCGCCCTCGGCCTCCGACCGCGCAGCGCGGGCCTCGGCTTCCTTCGCCTGCGCCTCGGTTCGCGCCTCGTCAGCCGAGACGAGCGCCGCTTCGGCCGCTTCGGCCGCCCGAGCAGCTTCCGAATGAGCGGTTTCGGCCGCCGCGAGATCTGAAGACGCCTTGCTCAGCGCCGCGTCCGATTCGGCGGCCACAGATTTGGCGCGTTGCGCCTCCGCCTCGGATTTCTCCAGCGTGGACCTGCTGTCGGCCAGCATGCGATGCGCAGACTGATGGCGCGCCGAAAGCCGCGCCACGTCCTCGGCCAGTTCCGACTGTGCCGTCTCGCGGTCCGAAAGCACCCGGGCGGCGTCCTGCGCCGCTTCCAGCGCCTCGGCCAGCCGCGTGTCGTGCCCTTCGGCCGCCTTGAGGATCTGTGCCTGTTCCCAGTCGAGGCGCTGGATCGTCTCGCCGGCGTCGCGGTTGAGACCGGCCTCGCGCTCCATGTCGCGCGCGAGTTGGTCGATCCGGCCCTTGAGAGTCTCGATGGTCTGCAGCGCGCGGGCTTCCTGGTCCTTCAAGGTATCGCGCTGGACCTGGAGGCGCTGCAAGACCGCTGCCGCGATGGCCTCTTCCTCACGCAAGGGTGGCAGCGCGCCATCGCGCTCCGCGCGCGCCTTCGACGCCATTCGGGCGGCAACCTCGGCCTGTGCCGCGAGCTTCGTGCGTTCGGTAAGATCGCCTTCGGCGATCGCGCGGGCCTGATCGGCCTCGCGCCAGCGGCGGTAGAGAAGCATGCCCTCGGCACGGCGCAATTCCTCGCCGATCTCGCGGTAACGGGCGGCCTGGCGCGCCTGCCGGGCCAGAGTTTGCAACTGCTGCGCCAGGTTTTCGATCACATCCTCGACCCGGGCGAGGTTCTGTTCGGTGCCGTTCAGCTTCAGCTCAGCCTCGTGGCGGCGCTGGTAAAGCCCGGAGATACCGGCGGCTTCCTCGAGAATGCGACGACGGTTCTTCGGTTTCGCGTTGATCAGTTCGGAAATCTGCCCCTGCCGGACGAGAGCGGGCGAATGCGAACCGGTCGAGGCATCGGCGAACAGCATCTGCACGTCGCGGGCGCGCACATCCTTGGTGTTGGCCTTGTAGGCGGAGCCCGCATCGCGGGTGATGCGGCGGACGATCTCCAGAGTGTCCTGATCGTTGAAACCCGACGGCGCAAGCCGCTCGGTGTTGTCGATATGCAGGGCCACCTCGGCGAAGTTCCGCGCCGGGCGCGAGGCGGCGCCGGCAAAGATCACGTCCTCCATCCCGTCGCCGCGCATCGCGGTCGGGCGGTTCTCGCCCATCACCCAGCGCAGCGCTTCCAGAAGGTTCGACTTGCCGCAACCGTTCGGACCGACCACGCCCGTCAGCCCGTCATGGATCATCAGATCCGTGGGGTCCACGAAGCTTTTGAAGCCGTTCAGTCTGAGCCGCGTAAAGCGCAATTGGGGCCTGCATGTGATTCCCGAGGGTCTGCAATCCTTGGGCCGGGAGGCCCACGAGTCAATGCCGATGCCCCGCATATGGGCGGCGACAGGCGGTTTTCCACAAGATATCGGGCCGAACGATGAGACGAGGTTCTGGCGTCTTCCTGGCGACCGGGATCATGAGGCGGCAGGCGACGCGATCATCGGCCTGGGCTTGACCCTTCTCCATCTCGGGTGCCTACTCCTTCGAAACCCCTGATGGAGTTCAAGATGCAAGGCGGAACCGGTCGATGCCTGTGCGGCGGCACTCGCTATGCGTTCGACGGCGCGCCGAACTGGCAGGTCCACTGCCACTGCGAGAGCTGCCGCCGCGCCACGGCCTCGCCTTTCACAAGCTTCCTCGGCGTGAGCAAGGAGAGGGTTCGCTGGACCGGCCAGGCCCGCGCCACCTATGCCTCGTCACCCGGCGTCACCCGGTCCTTCTGCCCGACCTGTGGCACCCCGATGGCCTATGAAAATGCAGCCCGCGCGCATGAGATCGACCTCTACGCCGCGACGCTCGACGCCCCGGCCTCTTTCCAGGCGACCGCTCATGTCCACTGGAACGAGCACCTGCCCTGGATCAGCCTCGCCGACGGGTTGCCCGTGCAGTACACGCCGCGACGACTGACCGGGGAGGAGGCGATGGAGCCGATCCTGAACCTCGTCCGCGCCGCCTTCGCCTATATGGACGGAGTCGTCGATCCGCCCTCGTCCGTCCACCAACTGACCGAGAAGGAGATCGCCCGCGCCGCGCGCGAAGGCGAGGTCTGGGTGCTGGAGGAACTGGGTCGACCGCTGGCCTGCCTGTTCCTCACGCCAAAGCCGGACCGGCTTTATATCGGCAAGCTTGCGGTCGCCGAGAGCCACAGGCGCAAGGGCCTCGCCCGCCAGCTTTTAGCCCATGCCGAGGGTCGCGCGCGGGCGCTTGGCCTGCCGGCGCTGGAGATGCAGAGCCGTGTGGAATTGACCGGCAACCACGCCGCGTTCGAGGCCATGGGCTTCGAGCGCGGGGGCGAGACCGCGCATGAGGGCTATGACCGGCCAACCTCCGTGACCTTCCGAAAAACCGTCAGCGGTCGCGAGCCGTGACCGACGCTGCGAGGCACCTCCGGGAGCGGCTCGACCCGGCGCGGGCCGACGCCCTCGCTGCCACGCTCGGACGCGACTTCGATCCGACGGCGCCGCTGATTCCCTTCGGGCACCAGGTCTATTTCTGGACCGTCGCGCCGTCTGAAGCCCTCGGGCGTGACGGCCATCCGGCGACTGGCGGCTTCCTTCCCGATCTCGGCCTGAAGCGGCGCATGTGGGCCGGAGGGCGCCTGGCCTTCGCCGCTCCGATCGAGATCGGCCGGGAAGCAGAAAAGCTGTCGGTGATCGAACGCACGGAGCGCAAGGAGGGAAGGTCGGGTCCCCTCGCCTTCGTCACCGTCCGGCATGAGATCCATCAGGAGGGGCGGCTTTGCGTGACCGACTGGCAGGATCTGGTCTACCGCGCCGATCCTGACCCGGGCGCACCGGCCCCGGTGCCGCCGATTGCCCCGGACGATGCGGAGGACGAGACGGTCCGGATCTTCTCGTCCACCGATCTCTTCCGCTATTCGGCGCTGACCTTCAACGGCCACCGCATCCACTACGACCACCCCTACACCACGCAGGAAGAGGGCTATCCCGGCCTCATCGTGCACGGGCCGCTGCTGGCGACGATGATGATCGGCCAGCTGCGCCGCGAGCGGCC
>JBNKFC010000536.1:0-14947 GCA_050289105.1 Paracoccaceae bacterium
CCACCATCTTGGCGTTGAAGACATGGATCGTGCCGTCGTCGAGCTTCCACGCCACGACGCCGGTGCAGGCGCCGTCGGTCATGATCAGGTCGATGGCGAAATACTCGATGTAGAACTCCGCGTTGTGCTTCAGCGACTGGCCGTAGAGCGTGTGCAGGATCGCGTGGCCGGTCCGGTCGGCGGCGGCACAGGTGCGCTGAACCGGGGGGCCTTCGCCGAATTCGGTCGTGTGGCCGCCGAAGGGACGCTGGTAGATCTTGCCCTCTTCCGTGCGGCTGAAGGGCACGCCGTAATGCTCAAGCTCGTAGACCGCCTTCGGCGCCTCGCGGGCGAGGTATTCCATCGCGTCGGTGTCACCAAGCCAGTCAGAGCCCTTGACGGTATCGTACATGTGCCACTGCCAGTGGTCCGGGCCCATGTTCGACAGGCTGGCGGCGATGCCGCCCTGCGCCGCCACGGTATGCGAGCGCGTCGGGAAGACCTTGGTGACACAGGCCGTCCTCAGCCCCTGTTCGGCCATGCCGAGCGTGGCGCGCAGGCCCGATCCGCCGGCACCAACAACGACCACGTCGTATTCATGGGTTTCGTAAGGATATGCGGTCATGTCTCAGTCCTTCAAAGCGCGAGCCGGATCAGCGCGTAAAGCCCGGTGGCGATCAGCGCGTAGGACAGGCAGATGGTGCCGATGATCAGCGCCTTACGGGTCAGCCCATGGGCATAATCCTCGATCATCACCTGAGCGCCGTTCTTGAAATGGGTCATCGCGACGATCAACGTCAGCCCCGCGACGATGGCGGGGAAGGGGCGGCCGTAATAGGCGACGACATCCTCGTAGGGCGCGCCGACGATCCGGCCGAAAGTGAAGATGAAGAGCGGCACGAGAATGGCCAGCGCCACCGCGCTCACCTGCATGTGCCAGAAATGCTCGGTCCCGGACTTGGCGGAGCCAAGGCCAACGGCGCGCTTGCGGTCGGTCAGATATCTCATGCCCGCCCCCTCAGAGAATGGTGATGGTGATGAGGGTCAGCGCAACCGACCCCCAGATGACGCCCCAGCCGAGCTTCTCGGCCGTCGGAATGTCGAGGCCGCGGCCGCTGTCGAAGTAAAGATGCCGGAGCCCGGCGAGGAAATGGTACCAGACCGCCCAGATCGAACCGAGGAAGACGAGCTTGCCGAACCAGCTGCGCACCACCCCGTTCGCGACAGCGAAGTATTCCGGGCTGGTCGCCGCCGCCAGAAGCCACCAGACGATCAGCAGCGCCGCGACGATCAGCGCATTGCCGGTGATCCGCGTCAGGATCGAGGTGATGGAGGTCAGCTGCGGCCGGTAGACCTGCAGATGCGGCGATAGCGGACGGTTGCCCCGGTTGACATCGGCCATTGTCGGTCCCTCTCTTGCCTCCCGCTCGGCCACGCGATGGGCTGTGCGGGTATCGCGCTCTTCATGACGGGAAATCGGCCTCATGTCACGCCGCAACTCGGCCTATTTGACCGCATTCCTGCGCTGCAGGGCAGAAAAATCGCATTTGTGATCACGACATTTCCGGCTGTGATCACGTGTTTGCGCAAACTTTGACGCTTGCCGGCCGGCTCAGCAGCGCGACCATCCAGGGGCACCGCCCGCCTAGGGGAGGAGGGCGAGCCCAGCACGTCGGCTACTCCTGAGCGAACAGCACCGGGGTCGCCTTTCCCGGCCCCAGCGATATCGGCCGCTCCGTCTCCCGCCGCAGCTTTCGCCGCATCCGCTCGGGGTATTCGTCGTAATCCTCGGCCGTCACGACGAAAGCATTGCCGCCGGTAATGACATTCTCGGCGAAATAGGCTGGCAACCCCTCGTCATCGCCACGGATGACCAGCGCGTTGACGACGATGGCAAGACTGTCGAGTTCGGTCCTGAGGTCGGCCGGTTCCTCCCCCTCGTTGTTGCGCCCGTCCGAAGAGATGTCGATCACCCGCCGCCGGCAGGCCGGGGCTGCATCGAAGACGCCCATGCCGAAGGTCAGCGCCTGGCCGATGGCGGTGGAATACTCCGTCCAGACCCGCGGCAGTGTCTCGATCCGGGTCGCCAGCGCCGCGAGGGCATCGTCGTCCCTTATGCGCAGCCAGGAAATCGTCAGGTCCTGCCGGGACGATCCGGTCCATTGCATCAGCGCCAGCGCCGCCTCTCCCCGCACGAGCGCCTCGGCGACGACACCGTCCCGCAGACCCGCGGCGAGCCCCTGCATCTGCACCTCGTATTCCCGCCGGTCCACCGAACCGGAGACGTCTACAGCGAGAAGCAGAGCAAGCTCGCACCCCACCGCGGGCAGGGGCGCGGCGAGCGTCGCAGTGAGAAGCGATGCTGCAAATTTCCCTCGCATGGGGCGAAGATTAGCGCTTCCGCGCCCGTCTCGCGATCACAAAGGCATCAGTGCCCAGTAGTCGAGGTCGAGGAGAACGTCTTGCAGGTACTTCCCGTCCTCGCCTTTCAGCGCGAAGTCCGGGGCGCCGTGCTTCACGGCGACCAGCCGCAGCCGGATTGCACCAACGCCCGGCGCATCCGTTTCCGCCTTGTCCAGCACTTCGGACCAGGCCCGCACGGTGTCGCCCGAGAAGCAGGGATTGGCATGCGCGCCTGCGTTCAGCGCGACGATCATCTGGGCGTTCGCCAGCCCGTTGAAGCTCAGCGCGCGGGCGAGCGAGATGACATGGCCGCCGTAGATCAGCCGCCGCCCGTCCTCGCGGTTGGTGGCGTCGAAATGCACCTTCGCGGTGTTCTGCCAGAGCCGGGTCGCCAGCATGTGCTCGGCTTCCTCGACCGTGACCCCGTCGACATGGTCGATCTTCTCGCCGACCGCGTAGTCGCCCCAGCGGTGGGGTTCCCCCGCCAGCGTGAAATCGTAATGGCGGAAGTCCAGTCCCTCGGGCAGCACAAGTTCGTCCGCCGCCACGGTTCGTGCGAGATCGGGGACGAAGGTTTCGGGTGCGGGGGCCGACAGGTCGCGCTTGCGCACCATGACCCAGCGCACGTATTCGAGCACGACCTCGCCGCCCTGATCGAGTCCCCGTGTGCGGACGTAGACGACGCCCGACTTGCCGTTCGAGTTCTCCTTCAGCCCGATCACCTGGCTTTCCGAGCGCAGCGTGTCGCCCGGCCAGACCGGCTTCAGCCAGCGGCCCTCGGCATAGCCGAGATTCGCGACAGCATTCAGCGAGATATCGGGCACCGTCTTGCCAAAGACCGTATGGAACGCGATCAGATCGTCCATCGGCGCGGCCTTCAGCCCGCAGGAACGCGCAAATTCATCCGAAGAATAAAGCGCATGCCGCGCCGGGTAGAGGGCATGGTAGAGCGCCCGCTCCCCTCCCGAAACGGTGCGGGGCACGGCGTGGGCGATGACCTCGCCCAGACGGTAATCCTCGAAGAAGCGGCCCGGATTCGTCTTCATCAGTGCTCTCCCAGCTTCACGTCGGGGGAGTAGATGCCTGGTACGTCCTTGATGACCGCCTGCCCGCAGCGCATCACGCCCTTCGCGGCGTCGAAGGCATAGGTCGGAGCGCCGTGCAGCGCCCAGCCATTGTTCAAGGCCGCCGTGATCTTGTGGCAGAAGGCCGACGTGTCGTCATCGCTCAGGAATCGGTAGAGTTTCATCCGTAGGTCCCCAGGAACGGATTGTGGCCCAGCCAGATATGGACGCCCGCGATCAGACCGTAGAGGACCAGCGCAATCACCACCGCAATCGCATCGCTTCTGAGCCCGCCCGGCGCGGGCGGGGTCCATGTTTCCTGCGCGTTGATCAGGACGATCGACACAACCGCCCAAAGGCCGAGCCCACCGAACAGCACGATCGAGGCCATGTCGCCGTTCACCAGTAGATGCGCGACGGCCCAGATGATCACGCTCAGGAGCATCGGATGCCGCAAGAGCGACTTTACCCGCCCCTTGCTGTGCGACACGCCGAACAGGAAGACCGCGATCAGCATCAGCAGGTTGTTGAGATGTCCCATCCCGGCCAGCGGCGTATAGACGGGATCGATCTCCGCCCGCCGGTAGCCGATCACCATCAGCAGGACCGCGGAAAGCGACAGGACCGTCACCAGCATCTTGCCCGGCAGGTCACCGAGGCGTGCCCGCACGCCCGGCAGGACCCGTTTGAACAGATGCGAAGCCACCCAGAGGACGAGCCCGAGGACCATCACCTGCATGTCGAACCTCCTACCTTGAAAATCGCGCGCAACACTTTCCCTATTTCGCGCGGTCTGCAATAGCTTCCGCACGGGCAAGGACCTGGCGCGCCGTGACGACATGGAGGTTCTCGACGATCCGGCCGTCCACAACGGCGACGCCCTGACCCGACTGCTCCGCCTCTTCGAAAGCCGAGATCTGGCGGCGGGCAAGGTCGATCTCTGCGTCCGACGGCGCGAAGGCGGCATTGGCGATGGCAAGCTGGGCCGGATGGATCAGCGTCTTGCCGTCGAACCCCATATCGCGACCCTGATCGCACTCGGCCCTGAGACCATCCTCATCCTTGAAGGCGTTGTAGACGCCGTCGATGATGACCCGTCCATGGGCCTTCGCCGCCAGCAGGCACAGGCCAAGGCCCGTCTGCATCGGCAGCCGGTCGGGGCGGAAGCGGCTTCCCAGTTCCTTCGCCAGATCGTTGGTGCCCATCACCATGCCTTGAAGGCGCGGATGCGCGGCAATGGCGCCGGCGTTCAGCATGCCCGCCGCCGTCTCCATCATCGCCCAAAGCGGAATGTCGGGGATGAGCGCGGCCACGGCATCGAGGTCGGCCGGCGCGGACACCTTCGGAACAAGGATCGCGTCGATCTTCGCGCCCGCCCTGACCGCTTCGGCCATGGCCAGGACATCCGCCCTGCCCCATTCGGTATCGAGACCGTTGACCCGCACGATCCGCGCCCGCGCGCCGAAATCCGCATCGGACAGCGTCCGCGCCAGAAGCCCGCGGGCATTGGCCTTTTCGTCCGCCGCAACCGCATCTTCCAGATCGAAGATGATCGCGTCGCAGTCGAGCCCTTGCGCCTTTTCCATCGCACGTTCCCTCGAACCGGGAATGTAGAGCACCGATCGGTAGGGGCGCGGTTGGGCGGCACTGGCGGACATCCGAGTCTCCTCGCAACTTTGTTGCGCCAAAGACCACATCCGCAGCACATTCGGCAAGCCCGAAAATGCCGCAACGCAGAATAATCCGACCTCCCAGAACGCAACGGCAGCGCCGCGCCCTCGGTTAACCGGTTCTTGCGCTTCCCCGCGCAGCATGCGGCCACGCCAGTCTCGGAAGGGCTCGATCCATGAAACACCAGCTTTTCGCATTGTCACTCGGGTTCGGCGGGGTGATCCTCGCCACGCATCACGCGTTTGCGCAATCTGGACCCAACTGCGCCACCCGCGACACGGTGGTCGCACAGCTTGCCACCCGCTTCGGCGAAAGCCGCCATGGAATCGGCCTTGCCGCCAACAATGGCGTCATGGAGATCTTTGCCTCGGACAAGACGGGAACATGGACCATAACGGTCACCCTTCCGGACGGCGTCACCTGCCTCATTGCGTCCGGCGAGAACTTCGAGACCATGACGGAACACCTCCCGGCAGGCGGGAAGGGCGCCTGATGGCGGCTCCGGCCGCCCCGCTAGCGGCCGGTCACAGCTTCCCAGACATGCGTGAGCGAAACCAGCAGCAATGCCACGGTCACCAGTCGGAAGAACAACGCCTCTGGAAGAACCCGCACCAGCTTCACCCCCGCCAGAACCGCCAGGATGGCCGGCAGACTCAACATCGCGGCGGTTTCGAGATTGGCGAGCGAAAGTTGTCCCAGCGCCCAGTAAGGCACCAGCTTCGCCGCGTTCACAAAAGCGAAAAGTACCGTGGTCGTTCCGGCGAAGACGGTCTTTTCCAGCTTCAGCGGCAGCACATAGACTTGATAGGGCGGCGCGCCGGCATGGCTGACGAAACTCGTATATCCCGTGATCGCTCCCCAGAAGAGCCCCGGCCCCACCCGCGCCGGACCACCCGCGCCTTCCGGCCTGAGCCGCAGCAAAAGGGTTAGCGCGAAAGCCACGCCGATCGCGCCGATGATCCCGGTCACCAGCCGCTCCGGCACGACCGCCGCCGTCAGCCAGCCAAGGAAGATGCCGACAAGGGCCGCCGGGGCAAGGATCGCCAGGACCCGTTTGTCGTAAGCGCGGCGATAGGCGTAAAGACCGATCATGTCCGAGGCAACGTAGACCGGCAAGAGCAGCCCCGCCGCCGCAACCGGCGAGATGGCGAGCGCCAGGACCGGCACGCTCAACATGCCGACGACCGGCAGTCCGCCCTTCGACAGGCCGACGAAGACCGCCGCCAGGCAGGCAAGGCCCCAGAAATCGGCACCACCGGTCACGCCCGCTCGCGCCCCCCCGCCTGTTCCGTCATCCTGCCGCCCCCGCTGATCCCGCGCATCCGGCGGGGTTCGGCCCCGCCGCTTCGACGGCGTCAGCACTATCCCGGACCGCGCGGTTGCGAAAGGCCCCCGACGTCGCCGCAGCGCAGCGGACTTGCGCGAAGGGTCGCGAGGGATTAGGCAGTGCCGCGGAATTCACTCAGTTTCACCTGGACCCGGAGACATATCATGGCCAGACCCAAGATTGCCCTCATCGGCGCGGGACAGATCGGCGGCACGCTCGCCCATCTCGCCGCGATCAAGGAACTCGGCGACGTCGTCCTGTTCGACATCGCCGAAGGCACGCCCCAGGGCAAGGCGCTCGACATCGCCCAGTCCGGTCCGGTCGAAGGCTTCGACGCGTCGCTCAAGGGCGCAAACGATTACGCCGACATCGCCGGGGCCGATGTCTGCATCGTGACCGCCGGCGTGCCGCGCAAGCCGGGGATGAGCCGCGACGACCTTCTGGGCATCAACCTCAAGGTGATGAAGTCCGTCGGCGAAGGCATCGCCAAGAACGCGCCGGACGCCTTCGTGATCTGCATCACCAATCCGCTCGACGCCATGGTCTGGGCTCTGCGCGAGTTCTCCGGCCTTCCGCGCGAGAAGGTCGTCGGCATGGCGGGCGTGCTCGATTCCGCCCGCTTCCGCCACTTCCTCAGCCTCGAATTCAACGTCTCGATGAAAGACGTCACGGCGTTCGTGCTGGGCGGCCACGGCGACACGATGGTTCCGCTCACCCGCTATTCCACCGTCGCCGGCATCCCGCTGCCGGACCTCGTCGAGATGGGTTGGACGACGCAGGAAAAGCTGGACGCCATCGTCCAGCGCACCCGCGACGGCGGGGCCGAGATTGTGGGCCTCTTGAAGACCGGTTCGGCCTTCTACGCCCCGGCCGCCTCGGCGATCGAAATGGCCGAAGCCTATCTCAAGGACCAGAAGCGCCTGCTGCCCTGCGCGGCTTACGTGGAGGGCGCCTTCGGCCTCGACGGCATGTATGTCGGCGTGCCGACGATCCTCGGCGCCGGCGGCGTCGAACGCATCGTCGATATCAAGCTTAGCAAGGACGAGCAGGCCATGTTCGACAAGTCGGTCGACGCGGTGAAAGGCCTCGTCGCGGCGTGCAAGGGCATCGATCCCTCGCTCGCCTGACCTTTCAGGGGGCGCCGCCGGGCGCCCCCACCACCCCGCACCCATCGGTGCGAATCCCCTTCCCACAGGACTTTTCGGCCACGCGCTTCGCTTTTGTGATCACACATTTTCTAGCTGTGATCACAAAATGACGGTTTTCTGACGATCCGTGGCTTTTCGCGCATTTATCACTTCGTCACCCGCCCCGCTTATGCCATCAGAGGCATCAAACCGAACGGATACGGGGACATCGCGATGAACATCCACGAATACCAGGCCAAGGCTCTTTTGCGCAGCTACGGCGCCCCGGTCTCCGACGGCCGCGCCGTGCTGAAGGCCGAGGAGGCCAAGACGGCGGCGGGCGAGATGGACGGGCCGCTCTGGGTCGTCAAGGCGCAGATCCATGCCGGCGGCCGCGGCAAGGGCCATTTCAAGGAACCCGAGGCCGGCGAGAAGGGCGGCGTCCGCCTTGCCAAGTCGGTTGAGGAGGCAGCCTCGCTCGCCAAGCAGATGCTTGGCCGCACGCTCGTGACGCACCAGACCGGCCCCGCCGGCAAGCAGGTCAACCGCATCTATATCGAGGACGGCTCCGACATCGCGCGCGAGCTTTACCTCGCCGTTCTGGTCGACCGCCAGACCAGCCGCATCTCCTTCGTCTGCTCGACCGAAGGCGGCATGGATATCGAGGAAGTCGCGGCCAGCCGCCCCGAAAAGATCCTCTCCTTCTCCGTCGATCCTGCCACCGGCCTTTCGGATTTCCACGGCCGCCGCGTTGCCTTTGCGCTCGGGCTTGAGGGTAACCAGGTCAAGCAGTGCGTGGGCCTGATCAAGACGCTCTACAAGCTCTTCGTCGAGAAGGACATGGAGATGCTTGAGATCAACCCCCTGATCGTCGGCACCGACGGCAACCTCAAATGCCTCGACGCCAAGATGGGTTTCGACGGCAACGCGATCTACCGCCACCCCGATATCGCCGCGCTGCGCGACGAGACGGAGGAGGACCCGAAGGAACTCGCCGCCTCGAAGTTCGACCTGAACTACATCGCGCTCGACGGCGAGATCGGTTGCATGGTCAACGGCGCGGGCCTCGCCATGGCCACGATGGACATCATCAAGCTTTACGGCGCGGAGCCCGCCAACTTCCTCGACGTCGGCGGCGGCGCCACGAAGGAGAAGGTCACCGAGGCCTTCAAGATCATCACCTCGGACCCGAACGTGAAGGGCATCCTCGTCAACATCTTCGGCGGCATCATGCGCTGCGACGTCATCGCCGAGGGCGTGATCGCGGCGGTGAAGGAAGTGGGCCTGAAAGTGCCGCTGGTCGTGCGGCTTGAGGGCACAAACGTCGAGAAGGGCAAGGAGATCATCGAGAATTCCGGCCTGAACGTGATCGCGGGGGACAATCTCTCCGATGCCGCACAAAAGATCGTCAAAGCGGTGAAAGGGTAATCCGATGTCCGTACTCGTCAACAAGAACACCCGCGTCATCTGCCAGGGTCTCACCGGGAGCCAAGGCACCTTCCACACCGAACAGGCGATCGCTTACGGCACCAAGATGGTGGGTGGCGTGACCCCGGGCAAAGGGGGCCAGACCCATATCGGGCTGCCGGTCTTCAACTCGGTTCACGAGGCGAAGCGCGCGACCGAGGCGAATGCGTCGGTGATCTACGTGCCCCCGCCCTTCGCGGCCGACTCGATCCTCGAGGCAATCGACGCCGAAATGCCGCTCATCGTCTGCATCACCGAGGGCATTCCGGTCCTGGACATGATGAAGGTGAAGCGCGCGATCGAAGGCTCCAAGAGCCGCCTGATTGGCCCGAACTGCCCCGGCGTCATCACCCCCGGCGAATGCAAGATCGGCATCATGCCGGGCCATATCCACGCGAAGGGCTCCTGCGGCGTCGTCTCGCGCTCGGGTACGCTGACCTATGAGGCGGTGAAGCAGACGACCGATCTCGGCCTCGGCCAGTCCTCGGCCGTCGGCATCGGCGGCGACCCGATCAAGGGCACCGAGCATGTCGACGTGCTGAACATGTTCCTCGACGATCCCGAAACCCAGTCGATCATCATGATCGGCGAGATCGGCGGCAGCGCCGAGGAAGAGGCGGCGGAATTCCTTGCCGCTCAGAAGAAGAAGGGCCGCTGGAAGCCGGTCGCCGGTTTCATCGCCGGACGCACCGCGCCGAAGGGCCGCCGCATGGGTCATGCCGGCGCCATCGTCGCGGGCGGCAAGGGCGATGCGGAATCGAAGATCGAGGCGATGAAGCGCGCCGGGATCGTCGTCGCCGACAGCCCTGCGACGCTCGGCGAAGCGGTTCTGAAGGCGATCGGCTGATCAAAGGTACGCCCCGGCCGGTCCGGGGCGAACCCTGGGGAGGATAGGAATGCCGGTTTTTCGTATCGGTGACAAACTTCACTACTACGCGCATGTCCCGAAATGCGGCGGGTCGTCGGTGGAGGCCTATCTGAAGGCCCGCTTCGGCGCGCTGGCCTTCCTCGACACCCGCTTCCTCGACGTGCCCGAGGCGCGGCGCTGGACGAAATCCTCGCCCCAGCACCTGCCCTTCGACGCCTTCACCCGGCTGATCCCTGCGGACTGGTTGGCGTCTTCCTTTGCGGTGGTGCGCCATCCGGTGAAGCGCCTCGTCTCGGCCTTCCAGTACCAGGTGGAGGTCGAAGGGACCGTCTCCGCCCTCTGGTCCATCGACGAATGGTTCGACGACTGGCTCGGCCGCGCCGAAACGGAACCCTTCCTCTACGACAACCACCTCTGCCCGCAATCGGCGATCGTGCCGGCGGATGCCACGGTCTTCCGGCTGGAAGATGGGCTCGACAAGATCGTGCCGCATCTCGACGCGCTTGCCGGCAATACCGACGGCCCCCGCGCGATCCCGGCCGAGAATGTCCGCAAGAAGGGCATGTCGCCCGATGCCGAACGGCTGAAGCCTTCCGCCGAGACCCTCGCCCGCGTCGCCGCCTTCTACGCCGAGGACTTCGCCCGCTTCGGCTACGGCGAGAGCACGCCGCCGAAAGCCGCCCATCCGAAGCCCAAGGGCCTCGTCAACCGCCTGACCGGCGCCCTTTCGGGGAGGCGCGCATGACGCCTCCCGTTCACCCGACCGCGCAGTCCCCGCGCGGCCATATCCATGATGACAGGAGCGGCCGGGCCTGAGCCCCGCCGAGAGAGATCATGACCGAACAGAAGCCCAACGACCAGTTCCACGCCTCCTCCTTTCTGCAAGGCGCGAATGCCGAATATGTCGAGCAGCTCTACGCGCGGTTCGCCAATGACCCGGCTGCGGTGGATGCGACCTGGGCGGCCTTCTTCCGCTCGCTCGGCGATACGGAGACCGATGTCCGCCGCGAAGCGCAGGGCGCGTCCTGGGATCGCGCCGACTGGCCGCCGCAGCCGGCCGATGACCTGACCGCCGCGCTGACCGGCGAATGGCCGATCGCGGCGAAGGAGATGAAGGGGGCGGCCGACAAGATCAAGGCGAAGGCCGCCGAGGCGGGCGTCGCCATCTCCGAAGATCAGGTCAAGCGGGCGGTTCTGGATTCGATCCGTGCCCTGATGATCATCCGCGCCTACCGGATCCGCGGCCACCTCGTCGCCGATCTCGATCCGCTGGGCATGAAAAGCGAAAAGCCGCATCCCGAGCTTGACCCGCGGTCCTACGGCTTTTCCGAAGCCGACATGGACCGGCCGATCTTCATCGACAAGGTTCTCGGCCTCGAACACGCCTCGATGCGCGAGATCCTCGACATCGTGAAGCGCACGTATTGCGGCACCTTCGCGCTCCAGTACATGCACATTTCCGACCCCGAGCAGGCCGGCTGGCTGAAGGAGCGGATCGAGGGCTTCGGCAAGGAAATCCAGTTCACCCGCGAAGGCCGCAAGGCGATCCTCAACAAGCTGGTGGAGGCCGAGGGCTTCGAGAAGTTCCTGCATGTCAAGTACATGGGCACCAAGCGTTTCGGCCTCGACGGGGGCGAGGCGCTGATCCCGGCGATGGAGCAGATCGTCAAGCGTGGCGGCAATCTCGGCGTGCAGGAAATCGTCGTCGGCATGCCGCATCGCGGTCGCCTCAGCGTGCTCGCCAACGTGATGGCCAAGCCCTACCGGGCGATCTTCAACGAATTCCAGGGCGGCAGCTTCAAGCCCGAGGATGTCGACGGTTCGGGCGACGTGAAATACCACCTCGGCGCCTCGTCGGACCGGACCTTCGACGGCAATACCGTGCACCTCAGCCTGACCGCCAACCCCTCGCATCTCGAGGCGGTGAACCCGGTCGTGCTCGGCAAGGTCCGCGCCAAGCAGGCGCAGCTGAACGACACCGACCGCACGAAGGTGCTGCCGGTTCTCCTGCACGGCGACGCGGCCTTTGCCGGCCAGGGGGTGGTGGCCGAGTGCTTCGGCCTTTCCGGCCTCGTCGGCCACCGCACCGGCGGCACGATCCACATCATCGTCAACAACCAGATCGGCTTCACCACCGCGCCGCATTTCAGCCGGTCGAGCCCTTACCCGACCGACATCGCCCTGATGGTCGAGGCGCCGATCTTCCACGTCAACGGCGACGATCCGGAGGCCGTGGTCCACGCCGCCAAGGTCGCGACCGAGTTCCGGCAGAAGTTCCACAAGGACGTGGTCATCGACATGTTCTGCTACCGCCGCTTCGGTCACAACGAAGGCGACGAGCCGATGTTCACCAACCCGGCGATGTACAAGACCATCAAGACCCACAAGACCACGCTCCAGCTCTATACCGAGCGACTGGTCAAGGACGGCCTGATCCCGGAAGGCGAGATCGAGGACATGAAGGCCGCGTTCCAGGCGCACCTGAACGAGGAATTCGAGACCGGCAAGACCTACAAGCCGAACAAGGCCGACTGGCTCGACGGCCGCTGGTCGCATATGAGCCGCGAGGACGGCGAATATTCCCCGGGCAAGACCGCGATCTCCAAGAAGGCGATGGCCGAGATCGGCACCGCGCTGACCCGCGTGCCCGAGGGCTTCGACATCCACAAGACCGTCGCGCGCCAGCTTGAGGCCAAGGCGCAGATGTTCAAGTCCGGGCAGGGCTTCGACTGGGCCACGGCCGAGGCGCTCGCCTTCGGCAGCCTTGTCACCGAAGGGTTCCCGGTGCGCCTCGCGGGGCAGGACTGCGTCCGCGGCACCTTCTCGCAGCGCCATTCCGCGTTCATCGACCAGACGACCGAGGAACGGCACTTCCCGCTCAACCACGTCAAGGCCGGCCAGGCCCGCTACGAGGTCATCGACTCGATGCTCTCCGAATACGCGGTCCTCGGCTTCGAATACGGCTATTCGCTGGCCGAGCCGAACGCCTTGGTGATGTGGGAAGCCCAGTTCGGCGACTTCGCCAACGGTGCCCAGATCATGTTCGACCAGTTCATCTCGTCGGGCGAATCGAAGTGGCTGCGCATGTCCGGCCTCGTCTGCCTCCTGCCGCACGGCTTCGAGGGCCAGGGACCGGAGCATTCCTCCGCCCGACTCGAACGCTTCCTCCAGCAATGCGCGCAGGACAACTGGATCGTCGCCAACTGCTCGACGCCCGCGAACTACTTCCACATCCTGCGCCGCCAGGTGCACCGGTCGTTCCGCAAGCCCCTGATCCTGATGACGCCGAAATCGCTCCTGCGCCATCCGCTCTGCATCTCGGACGCGGAGGATTTCACCACCGGCTCGACCTTCCACCGCGTCCTCTGGGACGACGCGCAGAAGGGCCATTCGGACACCAAGCTCGTCCCCGATGCGAAGGTGAAGCGCGTGGTGATCTGCTCGGGCAAGGTCTATTTCGACCTTCTCGCCGAACGCGACGCCCGCGGCATCGACGACATCTACCTGCTCCGGCTCGAACAGTTCTACCCCTTCCCCGCCCAGTCGCTGGTGAAGGAGCTGGAGCGGTTCAAGGGCGCGGACGTGATCTGGTGCCAGGAAGAGCCGAAGAACCAGGGGGCGTGGAGCTTCGTCGAACCGAACCTCGAATGGGTGCTCGGCCGCATCGGCGCCAAGTCTCAGCGCCCGCGCTATGTCGGCCGCGTCGCCTCCGCCTCACCTGCAACCGGCCTCGCCTCGCGCCACAAGGCCGAGCAGGAGGCGCTCGTGAACGAAGCTTTGACCCTTGGAGGTTCAGCCTGATGACTGCCGCAGTCCGCGTCCCCACGCTCGGCGAAAGCGTGACCGAGGCGACGGTCGCCACCTGGTTCAAGAAGCCGGGCGACCTTGTCGCGGTCGACGAAATGTTGTGCGAGCTGGAAACCGACAAGGTGACCATCGAGGTGCCGGCACCTGCTGCCGGCCGCCTTGCCGAGATCGTCGCGAAGGAAGGCGACACCGTGGGCGTCAACGCCCTTCTCGCCCAGATCGCCGAGGCCGGAAATGCCGGCCCCGAGGAAGTAACCCCGAAGAAAAGCGCCGAGGCCGCGCCGAAAGCCGAAGAGGGCAAGATGTCTGGAAAGAAGACCGATGTAATGGTTCCCACGCTCGGCGAAAGCGTGACGGAAGCGACCGTCTCCACCTGGTTCAAGAAGGTCGGCGATGCCGTGGCCGTGGACGAGATGCTGTGCGAGCTCGAGACCGACAAGGTCTCGGTCGAGGTGCCCTCGCCCGTCGCCGGTGTCCTGACCGAGATCGTCGCCCCGGAAGGCAGCACCGTCGATGCCAAGGCCCGCCTCGCGGTCGTCGCCGAAGGCACCGCCGGTGCCGCTCCGGCCCCGGCCCCGGCGAAGGCGGAACCGGCCCCGGCCGCAGCGCCCGCCGCCAAGGGCAAGGACGTCGAAGACGCGCCCTCGGCCAAGAAGGCGATGGCCGAGGCCGGTCTGACCGCCGATCAGGTCACCGGCTCGGGCCGCGACGGCCGCATCATGAAAGAAGATGTCGCGAAAGCCGCCGCAGGCACTGCCCAGGCCGCGCCCGCCGTCGCCTCCGCCGTGCCCGCCCCGGCCGCTGCGCCGCGCGCGCCCATCCCGGCCGAGGATGCCGCCCGCGAGGAGCGGGTGAAGATGACGCGGCTCCGCGCCACCATCGCCCGCCGCCTCAAGGACGCGCAGAACACCGCCGCGATGCTCACGACCTACAATGAGGTCGACATGTCGGGCATCATGGCGCTCCGCAACGAGTACAAGGACCAGTTCGAGAAGAAGCACGGCGTCAAGCTCGGCTTCATGTCCTTCTTCGTGAAGGCCTGCTGCCACGCGCTGAAAGAGGTGCCCGAGGTCAACGCCGAGATCGACGGCGGCGACGTGGTCTACAAGAACTTCGTGCACATGGGCATCGCCGTCGGCACGCCTTCGGGCCTAGTGGTCCCGGTACTCCGCGACGTGCAGGACATGGGATTTGCCCAGATTGAGAAGACCATCAACGAGATGGGCGAACGCGC
>JBNKFC010000537.1:0-18459 GCA_050289105.1 Paracoccaceae bacterium
AGCGCGGTGGTCGCGAAGGCAATGCCGACGGTGTTGCGCGCGCCGTAGATGAGCCGCGTGAACATGTCGCGGCCGAGGTTGTCGGTCCCGAAGATATGGGTGGAATCCCAGACAAGGAACTGCGCGCCGACGACCTCCCGCTCGCCATAAGGCGCGATAAGCGGTGCAAAGAGCGCGACGAAGACGTAGATGAGGATCACCAGCATGCCGAACCCGGCCGTGACCGGCGCCGTGCGCAAGGCCCTCGCCGTGGCGCCCCGCGTCAGCGCGACGGCCGCGGCGCGGAAGAGCCATCCGGCCCCAAGCGCCACGGCAATGGCGACGGCGACCCAGAAGAGGTTGATCAGGACGTTCATGCCAGCCCCTTCCTATTTGCGGTGGATGAGACGCGGGTTCGACAGGGTCGACAGCACGTCCGCCGTGAGGTTGAGGAGCACATAGGCCGCCGCGAAAATCAGCGCGACGGCCTGCACGACCGGGAAATCGCGCTTGGCCACGCTGTCGACCATCAGCTGGCCGAGGCCGGGATAGACGAAGACCACCTCGACCACGACGACGCCGGTGATGAGATAGGCGAGGTTCAGCGCCACGACGGTGATGATCGGCGCCAGCGCGTTCGGCAGCGCGTGTTTCAGGATCACCCGCATCGGCTTCATTCCCTTCAGCCGCGCCATCTCGATATAGGGCGAGGCGAGAAGGTTGATGATCGCCGCCCGCGTCATCCGCATCATGTGCGCGGTAACGACGAGCGTCAGCGTCAGCGCCGGCAGAAAGGTGCGGTAAAGCGCCTCGCCGAACGTCGTCGAGGCATCCATTCGCGACATCGACGGGAACAGGCCGGACTGCGCGAGGACGAAGATCAGGATGTAGGCGACGAAGAATTCCGGGAAGGAAATCGACGTCAGCGCCAGCGCGTTCACGGCCCGGTCGAAAATCGAATTCCGGTAGAGCGCGGCGAGGACGCCGAGGGCAAGCGACAGCGGGACCGCAATGGCGGCCGCGTAAAGCGCGAGAAAAAGCGTGTTGCCGAGCCTGGTGGCGATCAGGTCCGCGATCGGCCGCTTGTTGGCGAGCGAGGTGCCGAAATCGCCCTGGATCGCGCCGAGAAGCCAGTTGATATAGCGAGTATGCGCCGGCAGATCGAGGCCGAGTTCCCTGCGGAAGGCGGCAACCGTCTCGGGCGTCGCGGACTGGCCAAGGATGTTCTTGGCAAGGTCTCCCGGCAGAAGTTCCGTAGCGCCGAAAATGATCACCGAAATTACGAACAGCGTCAGCAGGCCGAGTGCCAGACGTTTCGCGATCATGGACCAGACGATGGACATCTACGCCCCCCTGTTCATTGTGCCACACGTTCCGGTGGCTTGGCCCCGAAGGGGCGAAAGGCCCCGGCGGTGACCGCCGGGGCCGGGATCATCAGGCAAGCCACCAGCGCTCGATCATGCGCAGGCCGTCCATGCCCTGGTTCGTGCCGATCACTTCGGGAACGCCGACCTTCTCGGTATGCGCCATGACGTAGTTCGCGAACATCGGGATGACCGTGCCACCTTCGTTGGCGCAAAGGTCCTGCATTTCCCAATACATCTGGCGACGCTTGTCCTCGTCGAGTTCCGAACGCGCGGAAACCAGCAGTTCGTTGAACCGCGCGTTGTCCCAGAAGCTTTCGTTCCACGGCGCACCGCCCTGGTAGGCGACCGAGAACATCAGGTCCGGCGTCGGACGTCCGCCCCAGTAGGAGGCGCAGAACGGCTTCTTCATCCAGACGTTGTCCCAGTAACCGTCCGAGGGTTCACGCACGACCTCGATATTGATGCCGGCGGCGGCGGCCCGTTCGGAGTAGAGAACGCCCGCATCCACGGCGCCGGCGAAGGCGCTGTCGGCGACCGAAAGCTGGACGCTGAGCGAGTCCATCCCGGCTTCCTTCAGGTAGAACTTCGCCTTGTCCGGGTCATAGGCTTTCTGCTCAAGTTCGGTGTTGTAATAGGGCTGCTGCGCCCCCATCGGGATGTCGTTGCCGATCGACCCGTAACCCTGCAGGATCTTGTCGACCAGTTCCTGCCGGTCGATGCCGTATTTCAGCGCCTGACGCACATTGTTGTCGCTGAACGGCGTGGCACGGGTGTCCATCACGAAGACGTAATGCTGGTTGCCGGCCACAGGCAGGATGGTGATCCCCGGCGCGCGCTGGAGCAGCGAGACGGTGTTCAGATCGACGTTGTCGATCAAGTCGACCTCGCCGGTGATCAGCGCGTTCTGCCGGGCGGCGGCATCGACGATCGACAAGAGTTCGACCTCGTCGAACCACGCGCGGTCGGTTTTCCAGTAGTTCGGGTTGCGCTTCAGCTTCCCGGAAACGCCCTGATCCCACGACTCGACGATATAACCGCCGCAGCCATCCGTCGTCATCGGATCGATCTTGCCGTCGGCCGAGGGCAGGATGACGAGATGGTAGTCCGCCATGATGAACGGGAAGTCGGCGTTGCCGCCCGAAAGCGTCACGACGACGTTTTGCCCGTCCGCCTTGATGTCGGTGATCGGGTCGACATAGGGCTTCGCGGCCGACTTCGACTCTTCACCGCGGTGATAATTGATCGATGCGACGACATCGTCGGGCGTCAGCGTCTTGCCCGAATGGAACGTCACGCCCTCGCGGATCTTGAAGGTCCAGGTCGTCGCGTCGGCCGAGGCTTCCCAGCTTTCCGCGATTTCGGGGGCAAGACTGCCATCCGGTGCGACCTCGGTCAGGGTGTTGTTCCGAGCGGTGTTGAAGATCTGCGTATAGACCGAATCCCAGGTGCCGGGATCGTAGCTGTCGGTCGTGTTGCCGCTGGCCACGGCGATGCGGATCGTGCCGCCCCGCTTCGGTTCGGCCATGGCGCGGCGCACGCTGGCTGGCAGGATCAGCGCGGCGGTGCCGAGCGCGGTGGCGCCCTGCAGAATGCCGCGGCGGCTGATACCACCGGTCGTGGATCTGAATTCTGTCATGTCTTCCTCCTTGTTGTCGGTTCGTGTTTTTCTTCAGTAACGGCGCCAAGCACCGTCTCCGTCAAGCCTCTGCGGAGCTGCGTTGATATTTCGCCCGGTCGAGCCAGCCGGGGTCGATCTCCACCCCCCAGCCGGGTTCGTCGGGAATGGCGATCTTGCCGTCCACGATGGCAAAGGGATCGCCGCGAAACAGCCCTTGCTGCCACGGATAATAATCTTCGCCCTCGATGGAAAACTCCAGATATTTCCCGGCATTGGGGATCGCGCCGAGGAGATGCATCGTGCAGATCGTCACGAGCGAGAGGTTCGCACTGTGCGGCGTGCAGGGCAACCCCGACTTTGCCGCCATCTCCGCCACCAGTAGCGTGCGGGCGATGCCGCCCATATACATCACGTCCGGCTGCACCACATCGACAGCGCGCATGTCGATCATCCGCTTCCAGGTGGCGAGATCCCAGTCCTGCTCTCCGCCCGTCACGTCGATGGCGAGCGCGTCAGTGACCTCCTTGGTCTGCTCCAGTTCCCAGTAGGGACAGGGTTCCTCGAAATGCGAGATTCCTTCGGACTCCAGCATGTGGCCAACCGCGATCGCGCGAGCCGGAGAAAAGCCGGAATTGCCGTCGACGAGCTTCGCAACGCCCTCGCCAAGCGCCCGCGCGACGACGGGGATCACCTCTTCGGTGCGGCCCGGCCATTCGTCCACGTCGCGCCCGCATTCGGCGCCGACGCGCCATTTGAACGCATCGAACCCGTCCGCATCGCGCAGCCGGCAGAGCCGCGCCGCCTCATCGGCCGGGGTAATGTCGCGCTTCATCGAGGACGCATAGGCCCGAAGCCGCCCCGGCCTGCCGCCCAAAAGCTCCACCACCGGCTTGCCCTCGCGCCGTCCGCGCATGTCCCAAAGCGCGGTGTCGAGCCCGGCCAGCGCCCGGCAGCGATAGGAGCCGGGGAACTTGTGCTCCTTCTCCTCGATCCTCTGGACGAGGCCGAGGATGTCGTCGCTCCCGGCGCCGATCGCATGGGGGGCGACCTGCCGATGGACGATCTGGGCGGTGATGTCGGCGTTGTAGGTGGAACACTGGCCCCAGCCGATCGCACCGTCCTCGGCGGTGATGCGCGTGAAGCAGACGAATTCGTCGCAAAAGGTCTCGATCGACGAGATCTTTACCATCCAGGCCCGCTCCCCCTGCCCGGCCCTGGCCGTGGAGTCCGGCCTCAGGCGCTTTGTGCTTCAACGTCTAAGATGCGGCAATTTGGCGCAAACAGCAAAAAGCGACGGTAGAGATTAGATTGGCGACATCAAGAGATTTTTTGTTGATTGACCGATCAATTTACCGACAACCCGGTGAGCGCGCGTGCACGTCGCCCGAAAACGGGCCGCTCTGCACTCTCCCGACGGTCGAAATGGCTGGGCCTTGCTCACGCGTCCCGGCGCTGCCCCAGGTCAAACTCCTCGCCCGGGAAGAATGTCTCCAGCCGGATATCCGCCGACCGCGCATGCCCCTCCATCCCCTCGTGGCGCGAGATGCGGGCGGTGACGGCGGCAAGATCGCGCAGGGCTTCGGGCGTGACCTCCTGCCAGGTCACGGTCTTGAGGAACTTGTGCACCGACAGCCCGCCGGTGTAGCGCGCGGCCCCGGATGTCGGCAGCACATGGTTGGTGCCGGCCGCCTTGTCGCCGAAGGCCACCGTCGTCGCGGCGCCGAGGAAGAGGGAGCCGTAGGCCCGAAGCCGCCCGCGCCACCAGTCCAGATCGGCAGCCTGCACATGCAGATGCTCGGGCGCGATGCGGTCGGCATGGGCGGCCATCTCTTCGCGCGTGTCGCAAAGCACGATCTCGCCGAGACCGGACCAGGCGGCCGCCGCAGCGGCGCGATTGGGCTCCGGCAGCGCAGCGATGCGGACCGGCACCCGGGCCATGACCGCATCGGCCAGATCGGCGCTGTCGGTGACCAGCCAGACCGGAGAGGTGGGGCCATGCTCGGCCTGCCCAACAAGATCCGCCGCCACCAGTTCCGGGTCGGCGCCGGCATCGGCAATGACCATGCTGTCGGTCGGACCCGCGACCATGTCGATGCCGACCCGGCCGAAAAGCTGGCGCTTGGCCTCGGCAACGAAGGCGTTGCCGGGACCGACGAGGATGTCGGCCGGCGGAAGACCGAACTGGCCGAAGGCCATGGCCGCGATCGCCTGCACCCCGCCAAGCGCCAGGATACAATCCGCGCCACAGAGGTCGAGCGTATAGAGGATCGCCGGCGGGACACCCATGCCGGGGCGCGGTGGCGTCGCGGCGGCGATATGGGCGACCCCCGCAACCTTCGCCGTCGCCACCGTCATCAGCGCCGAGGCGACATGGCTGTAGCGCCCACCCGGCACGTAGGCGCCGGCCGCCGCGATCGGGATCAGCCGTTGCCCGACCCGAAGGCCCGGGCGCAACTCCACCTCCGTCTCGCGGCAGCTTGCCAGCTGGGCACGGGCGAAGGTGGCGATGTTGTCATGCGCATAGCGGATGTCGTCCTTGAGCCTTTGCGGCACCATGGCCGAGGCCGCCTCGATCTCCTCGCGCGAAACTACGATGTCCCCGGTCACACCGTCGAACTGCTCAGCGTACCGGCGGGTGACGGTTTCGCCGCCGGCTTCGATCTCGGCCAGCATCCGCGCGACCGTGACCTGCACGTCGGCCTCAAGGGACGCCGCCTCTGCCATCGCCTGCTTGAAGAACTTCACACTCACGAGCGCAACCTTTCCTTTCCTGCGGGGCACGGACGGCCTTGACCCGACCTCTGCCCAGGGTTCACCTTCGCGACGACCACGCCGCCAAACTCTCCGGGACCGCCATGCTTGCCAAAGGCATTACCTTGCGCGCCCTCGAACTCTTCGAGGCGATCGCCCAGACCGGAACCGTCGCCGATGGCGCGCGGCAGGTGGAACTGAGCCTGCCGGCCGCCTCGCAGCAATTGTCGAACCTCGAAGCCTCGCTCGGCACCGTGCTCTTCGACCGGGCCCACCGGCCGCTGAAGCTGACGGCGGCCGGGCGCATCCTGCTGCACCGCGCGCAGGCGGCGCTGAGCCAGATCCGCCAGGCGCGGGCCGAGCTCACCGTGCTCGACCTGTCGCATCTGAAACGGCTGCGGCTTGGCGTCATCGACGATTTCGACGCCGAGATCACACCGCTTCTGGTGAGTACGCTGGCCAAGAACCTGCGTAACTGCGACTTCCGCCTGACCACGGCGCCAAGCCACGACCTGACAGCGATGATGGCCAATCGGACCCTCGACATCGCGATCGCCGCAACCTCGCAGGACGCGCTGCAGGGGGTGCGCGAACATCCCCTTCTGCGCGATCCCTACGTCATCGCGGTGCCGCATGGTTTCGACCTGCCCAAGGGAGGGGAGATGGCCGCACTCGCCGCCCTGCCGCTTCTGCGCTACGACCGGGAGCAACTCATGGGGCGCCAGATCGAGGCGCATCTGGCGCGCCACCGCATCGCGCTTCCCGACCGCTTCGAGATCGACAGCAACCAATCGATCATGGCCCTCGTGGCGAGCGGTGCCGGCTTCTCGATCACCACGCCGCTGGCTCTTCTCCGGGCGCGCGCCTTCCTCGGTCAGGTCGACATCCATCCCCTGCCGCTGGCCGCGATGTCGCGAACCATATCGCTCTATTCGCCGATCGATCAGGGCGACCATGTCGCAACGGAAATCGCCCGGACCCTGCGGACGACGATGGCGGCGCGTCTCGTCGCGCCGGTCAGGGATCTTGCCCCCTGGCTCGGCGATGCCTTTGCCGTCATTCCCGCCTAGACCCGCGATCACGCTCTCTCCGCCGCCCGCATCAAAGATATGGAAGCGATTGGCACTGGCGGGGGGCGAACCGGCAAGCAAAGCCTGTCGGGTTTCGCAAGATCGAAGTGCAGATTTCAAAGAGTGAAAGCCGCAGCGCGGGAGCGCGCAGGACGGGCCCGTTCAGGCCCGCCCCGGATCTGCGAAAGACCGCCTAGGTCCGTTGATCGTAGAACAGTCCCACGACGTGTTCGGCCTCTGCGAAGAACAGCCAGCGCGCGGCGAAAGCGCCGACGAGGTGGAGAGCGAAGACCAGGGCAAGAACCGGCGGGATCGGCGGCAGGAACAGCAGGCCGAGAAGCGGCAAGAGCGCCGCGAAGACCACCGCGATCACCCTGAGCCGCTGCGCATGCCGTCGCCCGACGACATGGATCATCTCGCGTGTCAGGTAGTTCGGCCCTGTATGCGGCGCCGCGAATTGCCGAACCCGGCTGCCCTGCCCGAGGCCGGTTGCCGTGGCGAGGGTCTGGCCGACTTGCGCAAACCGCCCGTCCCCGAGCCGGAAGGCGAGGATCAGCAACACCCCAAGCACAACGCAGAGCAAGGCGGCAATCCGCGCCTGCCCGCTGAGGATCGCCCCGGCGGTGGCGGCGAAGGCGAGGAACAGCGCCGGCGTCGTCCAGAAATTCCAGCGCGGGACTGTCTTCAACTGGGCATAGATCATCGAGGTCGAGATGACCGCGAGCAGGCAGACAAGCGCCCCCACAGCCCCGAAATGCCCCGGCAGTCCGCCGCCCATGATCGCTGCCAAGGCCACCGGGGCGAGCATGAGAAGCGCGCCCGCTGACGCCCAGGCCTCCCGGCTCAGCCAGCTTGTGCGCCACTGGGTGAAGGCCCGGAGCGCGCGCTGCGGGTTGCCGAGATGGAAGGTCGAGGCCAGCAGTCCGACGATGGTCAGGCCGTAGCCGACACCCCAGAGCAGGAATGCCGCCATCCCGTAGACGTCGATGGCGCCGAGCGCGAGAAAGGCCAGAAGCCCGAACCCCGCACCCGAGAACACGGTGAAAAGTATGACCGACGGAGCGGGATGCATCAGAACTTCTCCAAGAGCCGGTCCAGCCAGCCGGCAAGGCCGGTTGCGGGACCATCGGACATCGGGGTCAGGGGGGCGTTGGCGGCGGCCCCCTTGCGGCGTGGCGGAAGGTACTTGTTCACCGGCTTGGTGCCGAGGTCGGGCATCAGATCGTAGCCCCCCCGCGCCGCGACCAGCTTGCTCACCTTGCTCTCGGGATCGCCGAGATCACCGAAATGCCGCGCGCCGGTCGGACAGGTGCGCACACAGGCCGGCACCCGGTCCACCTCGGGCAGGTTCTCGTTGTAGATCCGGTCGACGCAGAGCGTGCATTTCTTCATCACCCCCGCCGACGGGTCGAGTTCGCGTGCGCCGTAAGGGCAGGCCCATGCACAGAGGCCGCAGCCGATGCAGGCGTCTTCGTTGACAAGAACGATGCCATCCTCGGAGCGCTTGAAGCTGGCCCCGGTCGGGCAGACGGTCACGCAGGGCGCGTTCTCACAATGCAGGCAGGACCGCGGGAAGTTGACGATTTCCGCCGGTCCGGTCTCGCGCTCGATCTCATAGCCGTGGACGCGGTTGAGGAACGTCCCGCAGGGCGTCGCCCCGTAGGCGTCCTGATCGGAAAGCGCGGCGCCGTAGCCCTGATCGTTCCAACCCTTGCAGGCCGTCACGCAGGCATGGCAGCCGACGCAGGTATCGAGATCGATGACAAGGCCGAGTTTCTTCGCCGAAGGCGGTGGCAGGGCGGTCATGGCCGGTTCCTCCGCGCTGGCGGGACGGGAGACGGAATTGCCGGGAAGGCCGGCTGCGCCTCGCCAGGTGGATCCACCTTTTCCAGCCGCACGCGCAAATCGAACCACGCCGCCTGCCCGGTGATCGGGTCCGAGTTGGACCAGCGCAGACCGTCGCCCTTTTCAGGTAGAAGTTCGTGGATCAGGTGATTGAGAAGAAAGCCTTTCGTGGCTTCCGGTGCAGCGGGGTCGAGCGCCCAGGCGCCCTTCCTCTTGCCGATCGCGTTCCAGGTCCAGATCGTGTTGTCGTTCAGCGCGGCCATGTGTGCGACCGGCACCGTGATGACACCCGTGGGTGAAGTCACGCGCGCCCAGTCGCCATCCTCGAAACCGTGCGCCTGCCAGAGCTTTGTCGGCAGGTAGAGCGGGTTGACGCCGTGGATCTGCCGAAGCCAGGCATTCTGCGAGCCCCAGGAATGGTACATCGCCATCGGTCTCTGCGTCAGCGCATGAACCGGATAGTCGTCGCCCGCCGCCTCCCCGAAGGGTTCGTACCAGATCGGCAGCGGGTCCATCACCTCGCGCAGTCGGTCGCGCAGGTGCTCGGGCGGCTGGCGCTCGCCATGACCGTCCGCGGCCAGCCGGAAGCGCTGCATGGGCTCCGACCAGAGCGAGAAGAGATAGGGTTGGGGCTTGTCGTAGAAACCGATCTTCACCGCCCAGTCCTGATATGCGGCGTTCCACGGCTTGAAGAAGGCGGCCTCGTCCGGGACATGCGCCTCGTGGAAGCCGCCATTCTCGATATAGCGGTCGAGCTGGTTGGGATTGGGCGCGCCGCGTCCCGTCTCCTCGCCATCTCCGCGCCAGCCCATCAGCGGACCGACACCGGGCCGGCGTTCGTGCCTGACCATGTAATCCGCGTAATCCCGGTACTTTGCGCGGCCTTCCTCATCCACGAAGCCCGGCAGTTTCAGTCGTCCGGCAAGGTCGACCAGAACCGACTGGAAGCCCCGCACATTGCGGTCCGGCTCGATCACCGGCCAGCGGATCGCGTCGGCCGCCGCATCCGCCTCACAGATCGGCCGGTCGAGAAGCGAGATGCAGTCGTGCCGTTCCAGATAGGTCGTGTCCGGCAGGATGAGGTCGGCATAGGCGACCATCTCGCTGGCATAGGCGTCGGAATAGATGATCCGCGGGATCACGTATTCGCCGTCCTCGCCCTTGTCGGTCAGCATCTCCATCACGGCCGACGTGTTCATGGAAGAGTTCCACGACATGTTGGCCATGTAGAGAAAGAGCGTATCGATCTTGTAGGGATCGCCGGCATGCGCGTTCGGGATGACCATGTGCATCAGCCCGTGCGCCGAAAGCGGGTTCTCCCAGGTGAAGGCCTTGTCGATCCGGGCGGGAGTGCCGTCCTCCTTCAGCGCCAGATGCTCCGGTCCGCGCACGAAGCCCAGATGCGGACCGTTGAGCGCCTTGCCTGGCGCAAAGCCGACATGGGGCGTCGGATGGGCGTCGAACGGCTTTGGATAGGGCGGCTTGAAACGGAAGCCGCCGGGCGTCTCGACCGACCCGATGAGGATCTGCAGGACATGCAGCGCGCGCGCCGTCTGGAAGCCGTTCGAATGCGCTGAAATGCCGCGCATCGCGTGGAAGGCAACCGGCCGTCCGGTCATAGTTTCGTGACGCTCGCCCCGGAAATCTGTCCAGGCGCGGTCGAGGACGACGGGCGAATCAAAGGCGGCATGGGCGATCTCAGCGGCCAGACCCCGGATGCGTTCGGCCGGGATACCGGTGCGTTCGGCCACCGCTTCGGGCGCATAGTCGTCCGACAGGTAGCGTTCCGCGAGATGCTGGAAGACGGTGCGGTTGCCCTGATGGACCGCGCCCAGGTCCGGGCGCACGCCTTTCTTGTCGAAGGGCGCGGGCTTGCCCGTAGTCCGGTCGATGACCAGCAGCTTGTCATCCTTGTCGCGCAGCAGAAGCCCTTTGCCCGGCCCCTCGGCCTCGTCCACGAGACAGGGCGCGTTGGTGAACCGTGCGAGGTAGTCCAGGTCGACCTTGCCGGCCTTCAGAAGCTCATGAATCAGCGACAGGATCAAAAGCCCGTCGGTGCCGGGCGTGATCCCGTACCAGTCATCGGCGACGCCGTTATAGCCGGTGCGGATCGGATTCACCCCAATCACGCGCGCGCCATGGGACTTAAGCTTGCCTATGCCCATCTTGATCGGGTTAGAATCGTGGTCTTCCGCCACGCCGAAAAGGATGAAGAGCTTCGCCCGCTCCCAGTCAGGCTGGCCAAATTCCCAGAACGCCCCGCCCATCGTGTAGATGCCGCCGGCCGCCATGTTGACCGAACAGAACCCGCCATGGGCGGCGTAGTTCGGTGTGCCGAAGCCCTGCGCCCAGAAGCTGGTGAACGATTGCGACTGGTCGCGGCCGGTGAAGAAGGCGAGCTTTTCCGGCGCGGTCTCGCGCAAGGGTTTCAGCCAGGAAACGGCGATATCCAGCGCCTCGTCCCAGGAAATCTCCTCGAACGCGCCCGACCCGCGCGGGCCCACCCGCTTCATCGGCGCGCGGAGCCGCGACGGCGCGGTGACCTGCATGATGCCCGACGACCCCTTGGCGCACAGGACGCCCTTGTTAACAGGGTGGTCGCGGTTGCCCTCGATGTACGAAACCTTGCCCGATTTTAGATGGACATTGATGCCGCAGCGGCAGGCGCACATGTAGCACGTGGTCTTGCGGACTTCGTCCGACACCTTGGGAGATGTGTCCAGTTTCGGCTCCTGAAAGCCCATGTTGTTTCCTATTGTTCTCGTTTGACGGAACGTTCTCCGCCTTTTCCGACCATTGCAACCTCTATGTTCGGTCCGAGCGACCGAGACATGACCTTACTTCCCTTGCGATGTGCTCTTCCTCGGCTGCCGGGACGATGGCGACCGGAACCGTCGTCCCGGCCGCCTCGATCCGGGCCGCGTTCGCGGCATTCGCTGCCGGATCGAGCGTGACGCCGAGAAACGCCAGACCGTCGCAGATTCGCTTCCGCACCTCGGCGTCGTTCTCGCCGATGCCGCCAGTGAAGACGACGCAGTCGAGCCCTCCCATCGCCGCGATCATCGAGCCAGCGTGCCGGATGGCCCAGTAGCAGAAATGCGCGATTGCGAAGCGCGCCTTCTCCGTCCCGGCCGCATGCAACTCCCGCATGTCGGAGGCGCCGCCAAGGGCCAGAAGGCCGCTCTTGTTGTTGAGGATCCGGGCGGCGCCGACGGTCCCGTGATCCTCGACCAGCCGCAGCACCGCATTGCCGTCGATCTCGCCGGTGCGCGTGCCCATCGTCAACCCGTCGAGCGGCGAGTATCCCATCGTCGTGGCCACCGAGCGTCCGCCCCCGATCGCGCAGAGCGACGCGCCGTTGCCGAGATGCAGCGCCAGCACGCGGTCCGGCAAAGGCGCATCTAGAAGCGCCGGAAGGCGGGTGACGAGGCTGTGGTAGGAGATCCCGTGGAACCCGTACCGCCTGATACCCTTCGCCTCTTCCGCCGCCGGCAGCGCGTAGCGCAAGGCGACCTCCGGATTGGTGGCGTGGAACGCGGTGTCGAAGACGGCGACCTGCGGCAGATCCGGTGCCAGGCCCGCCAGCGCCCGAATCGCCGAAAGGTTGTGCGGGTTGTGCAGGGGGGCAAGGGGGATGCAGCCGGCAACGGCCGCGTCCACTTCGGGCGTCACCCTGACCGACGCGGTCAGGGCCCGGCCGCCATGAACGACCCGGTGACCCGCCGCGCCGACACGCGCCATCGGATATCCCGCGCCCGCGAACCCAGCGAGCAACAGCTCCAGCGCCGCCGCATGGTCCGGCGCGGCGCAGGGCTTCTCCGCCCCGCCGATCCTGATCCGCGCCGCGCCACCGATCTCGGTCACCGCGCCGGTCGCGACGGCCCCCTCGCCCTCGCCGAACAGCGCCACCTTGATCGAGGAGGAGCCGGAATTGACGACAAGAATGAGATCGCCCGCCATCTCAGATCACCGATTTCACGAGGCCGAGCCCGGCGAGCGTCGCCAGAAGCAGGATCGCGAAGCGGCGGAAGCTCTGCGGCTCGGCCTTCAGGAAATGCCTCCCGCCAAGCCAGATGCCCGCCACCATCAGGGGCAGGATGAACAAGACGGCCCGGAACGTGTCCACCCCGATCATCCCAGCCCGCGCCATCAGCGGCAGAGACCAAAGATCCATCAGCGTGAAATAGGCGATGAGCGTCGCACGGAAGACCGACGCGGCCACCGGCTGCGCGGCCAGAAAGACCGCGACCGGCAGCCCTCCCACGCCCGCGCCATTGGCAAAGCCCGAGAGGAAGCCGACACCCGCATTGCCGCCGTTGCCGACGGTCCCGGCGAAGTTCCACCCCGTCCAGAGCGCGGCACACATGATCAGGACGAAACCCGCGATCACGCCGCGCGCCAGGTCGGTTCCGATGGAGGACAGGATCGTGACCCCCAGCGGCACCCCGACCAGCGCGCCGACGAACAGCGTCGCCACACGTTTCCGGTCGATCCGCGCCCAGATCCCCGGCAATTGCTGCACGGTCATCAGGATGTCGCAGAGGATCACCACCGGTACGGCGTAGAGCGGATTGGTCACAAGGCTCGTTGCCGAGATGAGGAGGGCCGCGAAACCGAAGCCCGAATAGCCGCGCACGAAGGCCGCGACGAAAGCTGCCACGGCCAGAAACGTCGCAGCCTCCGGCGAAAGGCCGAAGGGAAGCGCCATCACACTCCCTTCTGGGGCCGCATGTCGGCCGGGTCGATGCCGGCGACCTCGACCGGCTTCTTCATCGCATCGCGGCGGAAGGGTTCGCCCAGTTCCTGGTTGATCAGCGCCTCGATGAAGGTGGTCTTGCCCGCCTTCTGGTCCTTCAGCGCCTGATCGAGTGCCGCCGTCAACTCCTCCATCGTCTTCGCCTG
This sequence comes from Paracoccaceae bacterium, assembly GCA_050289105.1. Taxonomy (GTDB): domain Bacteria; phylum Pseudomonadota; class Alphaproteobacteria; order Rhodobacterales; family Rhodobacteraceae; genus Albidovulum. The sequence continues at coordinate 13,533 of JBNKFC010000537.1, forward strand.
GACACCCTTCAGCCCGCAGGCCTGCGCGATGCCGGCATAGCTGACGCCGTCGTTGAGCTCCGTGCCGACGAAGTTGTCGGCGTACCAGAGGGTCGTGTTCCGCTTCTCCGCGCCCCACTGGTAGTTGCGGAAGACCACCATGGTGATCGCCGGCCATTCCTTGCGGCCGATCGCCACCATCTCGTTCATCGAGATGCCGAAGGCGCCGTCGCCGGCGAAGCCCACGACCGGAGTATCCGGGTTGCCGATCTTCGCACCGACGATGGAGGGGAAGCCGTAGCCGCACGGTCCGAAGAGACCCGGCGCGAGGTATTTCCGGCCCGCCTCGAACGACGGATAGGCGTTGCCTATGGCACAGTTGTTGCCGATGTCGGAGGAGATGATCGCCTCCTTCGGCAGCGCGGACTGGATCGCGCGCCAGGCCATGCGCGGGCTCATCCAGTCGGGCTTGGCCTTGCGGGCGCGGTCGTTCCAGCTGGTGCCCGGATCGTCCTGCTCGTGATCCATCGAGGTCAGCTCCTGCGCCCAAGCCGACTTCGTTTTGGAAATCAAATCCTTGCGCTCCGATCTGCCGGCGTCTCCGGCATGGTCGCCAAGCTGCTCCAGGATGCTCTCCGCCACGCTTTTCGCATCGCCGACAATGCCGACGGCGACCGGCTTCGTCAGACCGATCCGGTCAGGGTTGATATCGACCTGGATGAGCTTGGCCGCCTTTGGCCAGTAGTCGATGCCGTATCCCGGCAGCGTCGAGAACGGGTTGAGCCGCGTGCCGAGCGCCAGCACCACGTCGGCCTTCGAGATCAGCTCCATCGCCGCCTTCGAGCCGTTGTAGCCCAGGGGGCCGGCGAACAGGGGATGCGAGCCGGGGAAGGCGTCGTTGTGCTGATAGTTGCAGCAGACCGGCGCGTCGAGCCGCTCGGCCAGCTTCTGGCTCGCCGGGATCGCACCGCTGAGAACGACGCCCGCGCCGTTCAGGATCACCGGGAACTTCGCCCCGTTCAGCAGCTTCGCGGCCTCAGCGATGGCGTCGGCCCCGCCCGAGGGGCGCTCGAAATCGACGATGGCGGGCAGCTCGATGTCGATGACCTGGGTCCAGACATCGCGCGGCACGTTGATCTGCACCGGCGCCGACAGGCGCTTGGCCTTGGTGATGACGCGGTTCAGCACCTCGGCAATGCGGGTCGGATCGCGCACCTCTTCCTGATAGGCGACCATGTCGCGGAAGGCGGCCATCTGTTCCACTTCCTGGAACCCGCCCTGTCCGATGGTCTTGTTCGCCGCCTGAGGCGTGACCAGAAGCATCGGCGTATGGTTCCAGTAGGCTGTCTTCACGGCGGTGACGAAATTGGTGATGCCCGGCCCGTTCTGGGCGATGATCATCGCCATCTTGCCGGTCGTGCGGGTGAAGCCGTCGGCCATGTAACCGCCGTTGCATTCATGGGCCACGTCCCAGAACGTGATGCCCGCACGCGGGAAATAGTCCGAGATCGGCATGAAGGCGGAGCCGATGATGCCGAAGGCATGTTCGATCCCGTGCCGCTGCAGGACTTTGACGAAGGCTTCCTCGGTGGTCATCTTCATGGCGTTTCTCCCTGGATCTGGCCCGGTTCTATGCCGGGAAAGACCCCCTCTGTAGGGCCAGTCAGGCGGGCTTGGTATGTCCAGATTCACGCAGGGCCTCGGCGACAAGGGCGATGCCTTCGGGGATCCTGCTCTGCGCGATCGAGGAATAGGCCAGCCGGTAGGTGTTGCTGGGCGCTGTTCCCGGCGCGAAGAACACTCGCCCCGGCTCGATCAGCACGCCCCGGGTCCGCAGATGCGCCGCCAGCGTACCGGTATCGACCCCGGCCGGCGCCCGCATCCAGAAGCTGGACCCGCCGAAGGCGCCCTGCCCGATAATCTCCAGGCCGTTCGCACGGATCGCCTCGTCCATTGTGGTGCGCCGGCGCTTGTAGGCCTGGCCGAGCCGGTTGATCAGCGCGTCGTAATGGCCAAGCGCGAGGAAATAAGCGACGGTGCGCTGGATATGGCCCGGCGGATGGCGGAGCATCGCGGCACGCAGCGCCCGCGCCTCGCGGATGAACGCCTCGGATGCCACGAGATAGCCGAGCCTGAGCCCCGGAAAGAGCGATTTCGAGAATGAGCCGGCATGGATCACCCGCCCCTCGCGGTCGAGGGACTTGAGCGCCGGCGCGGCGGGCTTCAGGAACGACATCTCGAATTCGTAATCGTCCTCGACAATGAGGAAATCCTCCCGCCCCGCGCGCTCCAGCAGCGCCACGCGCCGCTCCATCGGCATCGTCGCGTTGGTCGGGCAATGATGGCTTGCCGTGGTGAAGACCGCAGCAATCCCCTCGGGCACCCTATCGGGCGGCAAGCCGTCCTCGTCGACGTCGACCGGCAGAACCCGCGCGCCAAGCTGGTTGAGGATCGCCCGCAGGCCGGGATAGCAGGGGTTCTCCACCGCCACCGCCCCGCCCGGCGCCAAGAGCACCTCGGCCGCGAGCCAAAGGGCGTTCTGCGCCCCCATCGTCAGCAATATCTCTTCGGGCCGCGCCGTGATCCCGCGCCGGGGCAGGATGTTGCGGGCGATGTATTCGATCAGCATCGGATCGTCGCGTTCGTAGAAATCGTCCGTCAACACCTCGAAATCGCGCTTGCCGAGCGCGCGGAGCGCGCATTGCCGCCAGTTCTGGTGGTTGAAGAGACTGGCATCCGCCTGTCCGTAGATGAAGGGATAGGGATAGGCATGCCAGTCCTGCGGTTTGGCCGGCAGTTCATGGCGCGAAAAGCGCCGGCCGATGATGCGCTCCCAGTCAACGCTGTCGCGGCGCGGACGGTCCTCGACCACGAAACCGGGCTGGACCGGCGCGGTGTCCGAGACGTAGTAGCCCGACCGCCCCCGCGCCGTCAGGTAATCGCCCGAAACAAGCTCGGTATAGGCCAGGGTGACGGTGATCCGGCTGACGCCGAGATGCTGGGCGAGGCCCCGGCTCGACGGCAGCTTCTCGCCGGGGCGAAAGCGGCCGCGCAGGACGCCCTCGGCCACCATCTGCTGGATCTGCTGCTGCAACGTCCCGTTGAACCCGGGCGTGAGGAAAAAGCTTTCGGCGGGGATCGACATCGCTGGCCTTATGCACGCCCAAAACTGGACCTAAGACAGCAAAACGCGAAACGGCCGCCGCCGTCAAGCCGCGCCCGTTCCCTTCTTCTTGGCCGAAATACTCCGGAGGGCCGTCCATGGGTGCGCCATTGGTCCGAGGACCAATGGACGGCGGGAGGCAGCGCCTCCCCCGCGGATCGGCCCGGCGAAGCCGGGACGAAACCCGGATCAGGAAAAGACCTTGGTCAGCGCCTTGTCGATCGCCGTCGTGATCTCGTCGATATCGTCCGCCGTCGCGATCAGTGCCGGCGACAGGCAGAGCGTGTTGTTGAACCCCGTCAGCGACCGGTTGGTGGCGCCGATGATCACGCCCTGCGCCATGCAGTCGGCGACCACGGCCTGGACCTTCTTCTCGTCCACCGGCTCCTTGGTCTGGCGATCCGCAACCAGCTCGGCGCCGCAGAAAAGACCCTTGCCCCGCACGTCGCCGATCACCCGGTGCTTGTCCATCAGCGCGCGAAGATTGTTCATCGTCCGCTCGCCCATCTTCACCGTGTTGGCGAGAAGCCCCTCATCCTCGATGATCCGCATATTCTCGACCGCCGCCGCCGGGCCGGCCGTGCAGCCGCCGAAGGTAGAGATGTCGCGGAAATAGTTCATCGGGTCCGAGGCGTCGTCCTTGAACATCTCGAAGACGGCCTCGGTCGTCACGCAGCAGGCGATCGCGGCGTAGCCCGAGGCGACGCCCTTCGCCATCGTCACGAAATCGGGCTTCACCCCGTAATGCTGGTAGCCGAACCAAGTGCCGGTGCGGCCGACGCCGCAGACGACCTCGTCGATATGCAGAAGGATCTCGTACTTCTTGCAGATCTCGCCCACACGCTCCCAATAGCCCGCCGGCGGCACGATGACACCGCCGCCCGCCGTCACCGGCTCGAGGCAGAGCGCGCCCACGGTATCGGGGCCTTCGCGCAGGATCACCTCCTCGATCGCGTCCGCGGCGCGCTCGCCGTAATTCTCCACGTCCCACTGCTTGCGGTACTCAAGACAGTGCGGAACCTTGACGAAGCCCGGCACGAAGGGGCCGTACTGGGCGTTGCGCTCTTCCTGACCGCCGGCCGACATCGCGGCGATGGTGGCGCCGTGATAGTCGCGGTCGCGGAAGAGGATCTTGTGCTTCTTGCCGCCATAGCGCTTGTGGGCGATCTGGCGGATCATCTTGAAGGCCTTCTCGTTCGCCTCCGAACCCGAGTTCGTGTAGTAGACGCGGGACATGCCCGGCATTTTCTCGATCAGCATCTTGGCGAAGATCGAGCCGGGGATGGAGCCGGCCGAATTGGCGAAGTAGTTCATCTTCACCAGTTGGTCGTAGACCGCCTTGGCGATCGACTCGCGGCCATAGCCGACGTTGACGGTCCAGACCCCGCCCGAAACCGCGTCAATGTGTTCTTTGCCCTTTGCGTCCCAGACCCGCATGCCCCTGCCCTCGACGATGATCCGGGGATCGTTGGTCTCGAAGGGCTTGTGCTGGATCAGGTGATGCCAGAGATGCGCGCGGTCGGCTTCGACCACTTCGGAAATGTCGTTGGAATACACAGCGTTGCTCATGTGCGTTGCCTTTTTGCTGGTGTTCGGTCGCCGGGCGCGATCATGCCAAGGGGCGCGCGCGAACGGAATAGGGCTCTTCGCTGAAATCATCACGAAAGCAAGCCGCCCCGTAGGGCCAGAACGGACACTCCGATAGCGCCAGATCGGCCCCACGGCCGATTTTGGCGTCTGCGTCCGCAGGGGCCGTGTCGAAAACGGTCAGTAGCTCGGCTGTCC
>JBNKFC010000538.1:0-5370 GCA_050289105.1 Paracoccaceae bacterium
GCGTCGAGGTCCTGATCGGGATAGGCGCGCAGCTGCTGGTGGTACTCGTCCACCGCGCGCGGGATCACGTCCCAGTGCATCCGCTTGGCGGTGCGCGGCTTCTGGTACATGAAGTAGCTGAGCGATTCCGGGCTGGCATAGGTCAGCCACTCCTCGATCGACAACCCGTTGCCCTTGGACTTCGAGATCTTCTGCCCCTGCTCGTCGAGGAAAAGCTCGTAGGTGAAGTGCTCGGGCTTCCTGCCGCCCAGCACCTCGCAGATTCCGTCATAGATCGGCGTGTTGGTCGAATGGTCCTTGCCGTACATCTCGAAATCGACACCAAGGGCCGCCCAGCGCGCACCGAAATCGGGCTTCCACTGCAATTTCACATTGCCACCGGTGACCGGAAGCGTCCATTCGCGCCCCGTCTCGTCGTCGAACGTGACGGTGTGCTCCTTCTTGTCGACATGCTTGATCGGGACATAGAGCACCCGCCCCGTCTCGGGATGGATCGGGAGGAAGCACGAATAGGTCTGCTGCCGCTCCTCCCGAAGAGACGCAAGCATGATATCCATGATCTTCTCGTAGCGCTCGACCGCAAGCTTCAGCGTGTCATCGAAGGCGCCCGACTTGTAGAACTCGGTGGCCGAATAGAACTCGTATTCGAAGCCGAACGTGTCGAGAAAGCGCCGCAGCATCGCGTTGTTGTGGTGGCCGAAGCTTTCATACTCACCGAAAGGATCGGGAACCGAGGTCAGCGGTTTCTGGATATTCGCCCTCAACAGCTCCTGCTGCGGCACGTTTTCCGGCACCTTGCGCATCCCGTCGAGATCGTCGGAAAAGCAGATGAGCTTCGTCGGAATATCCGAGATGATCTCAAAGGCCCGGCGGATCATCGTCGTGCGCTGCACCTCGCCGAACGTGCCGATATGGGGCAGGCCGGACGGACCATAGCCCGTCTCGAAGAGCACATAGCCCTTTTCCGGCGGCGCCTTCTCATAGCGTTTCAGAACGCGGCGCGCTTCCTCGAAAGGCCAGGCTTTGGAGTTCATCGCGGCATCGCGCAAAGAAGACATGACAGACATTCCCGAAAGGACGGCGCTCCATGCGCCACAAGCTCCGGTTCCTATTGAACGGGGGGCGGATCGTCAATAATTTGCCGGCGAAACATAAAGGACGAAGACCGTGACCCATACCCTGCCCGCCTTCACCGCCCAGGACGCGCTCGTCGCGATCATGGTGACGGTCTCGATCTCCGACGAATCCATCCGCACCTCCGAACTCGTCGCCATCGAGAGGCAGGTGAACCATCTGCCGATCTTCGCCGACTACGACATGGACAGCGTCCGCGAGGTGACCGAAACCGTCTACAAGCTGATGGAAGAAGACGACGGGCTAGATACGCTCTTCGCCATGATCCGCGATGCGCTGCCCGAACGGCTCTGGGAAACCGCCTATGCGCTCGCCTGCGACGTCGCCGCGGCGGACGGTTCTCTCCGGCAGGAGGAACTCAGGCTTCTCGAAGAAGTCCGGCACGAGTTGGAAATCGACCGGCTGCATGCCGCAGCCATCGAATGGGGCGCACGGGCGCGGCACCTGACGCTCGAGCCGCGATAGAACGCGGCACGCCGAGACCGGCTCGGCCTTTGGCGTTGGCTGGCCATCCGCGCACGCGCGAAAGATCGGCCCGCATCGAGCCCGGGAAAAGTAAGAGCCAACTTTCGGAGCGATCCGTGCTATGGTTCGCCCTCGTCGTGAGAGCTTGCGTAATGCCAGCTCCGCGCGCGAGGGGGAGATAATCAGAATGTCCAAGACACAAACAGGGAAGTGCTTTTGCGGTGCCGTTGAAGTGAAAGTGACCGGCGATCCCGAAGCGATGGGATACTGCCACTGTGAATCGTGCCGTTCATGGTCGGCCGGACCGGTCAATGCGTTCACCCTTTTCAAGAACGAAAATGTCGAGGTCACGAAGGGCCAGGAGCATATCGGCCACTTCAAGAAGACCGAGCGCAGCGACCGTCAATATTGTACCGAATGCGGCGGGCACCTGATGACCTATCACCCTCATTGGGGGCTGATGGATGTGTATGCGGCGACAATTCCGTCGCAGACATTCACACCCGGCGTCCATGTCAACTACGCAGAAACCGTTCTGCCCATGAAAGACGGCCTGCCGAAACTTCGCGATTTTCCGGCCGAATTGGGGGGAAGCGGCGAAAGCGTTCCCGAATAGACGCCGGCCGTCGGACGTCTTGGTGCCGGCCCGCCGATCATTTGGGGGGCCGCACTTTCCGGAACCGCGATCGGGCGATCTACCACATCCGACAAACGATGCCTTTCCCGGACGATTTCGGGCACGTTCGTCGTGTGATGTCCGTCCTCTTGCGGCGGATCCAGCGCGCCCTGAGACCTTGCTACAATCATGATCGGCCGCCATTCTGGGCGACGAGAACCGCGCGGAGGGGAACCGGATGAAAGTCGTCGTCATGGGCGCCGGGGTGATCGGCGTCACGACCGCCTACTACCTTGCCCGGCAGGGCGCCGAAGTCGTGGTGCTCGACCGTCAGCCGGGCCCCGGCATGGAGACGAGCTATGCCAATGCGGGTGAGCTTTCATACGGCATGACGTCGCCCTGGGCGGCGCCCGGCATCCCGATGAAGGCGCTGAAATGGCTCTTCATGAAGCGCCGTCCGCTTTTCATCTGGCCGCTCATCAGCCCCCGGATGTGGAAATGGGGCGCCCAGATGCTCGCGAACTGCAATGAGGAGTCCTATGCGCTCAACAAGTCCCGCATGGTTCGGGTCTCGAACTATTCGCGCGACGTGCTGCCCGACCTCATCGCCGAGACCGGCATCGACTATGACGGGCGCGAACAAGGCACGCTCCAGCTCTTCCGAACCGAGAAACAGCTGAAGGCTTCGAAGGCCGACCAGGCGATCCTCGCCGAGTTCGACAGCCCCTACGAGGTGCTCGACCGCGACGGCTGCATCGCCGCCGAACCGGCGCTGGCCGAGGTGCGCGACAAGTTCGTCGGCGGCCTGCGGCTCACCGCGGACCGCACCGGCGACTGCCGGATGTTCACGATGGCACTGGCGGAGAACACCGCCGCCCTCGGCGCGACATTCCACTATGGCCAGAAGATCCGGCTGATCCAGGTGCAGGGCGACCGCGTAAAAGGCGTGATGACGGAAAGCCTCGGGCGCGTGGAAGGCGACGCCTATGTCTGCGCGCTCGGGTCTTTCGGACCGAAACTCCTCGGCCCGATCGACATCCAACTGCCGGTCTATCCGGTCAAGGGCTATTCGGTCACCCTGCCCGTCACCGACGACCGCTTCGCCCCGCAATCGACGATCATGGATGAGACGCACAAGGTCGCGATCACCCGCCTCGGCGACCGCATCCGGGTCGCCGGCACGGCCGAGATCGCCGGCTATTCCGGCAAACTAGGGCCCCACGCGACCGACACCGTGCGGCACGTGATCGGCGACCTCTTCCCGAAGGGCGGCGATCTCTCCCAGGCCGAGGGCTGGACCGGCCTGCGGCCGATGACGCCGGACGGCACCCCGATCCTCGGGCCGACACGCTACCGCAACCTCTATCTCAACACCGGCCACGGCACGCTCGGCTGGACGATGGCAGCAGGATCGGGGCGCGCGGTCGCCGACCTGGTCATGGGCAAGAAACCCGAGATCGACTTCGACGGCCTCACCGCCGCCCGCTACGGGGTTTAAGCGTCAGGCGCCGTAGACCGCCATCCACCGCTCGATCAACTGCTGCTGCAACCGCTTCGAGCGCTTGACCCATGCCGCGCCACCCTCCGGTCGCTCCTTCTGGCTGTCGGGCACGGCGTCGCGCCGCGCCACGTCGCCGGTGAAGATCGCGAAGGCAAGGTCCGTGCCCCCCGGCGCCCGGACATAGCCCGCGAGGTTCGACACGAAGTTGAGCGTCCCGGTCTTCGCCTCGACGGTGACCGGATGGTCGCTGATCTTGCGCCCGCCCTCGTCGCGGAAAGGAACCTCTTTCATCAGCCCGCGCAGACCCGCCTTCGGACCAAGTGTGACGAGAGCCTTCACCATGTCCTCGGCCGATATCCGCGACGCACCGGCAAGACCCGAATGGTCGGCGCACCGCACGTTCTCGGCTCCGGTTTTCGCCATCAGCCAGCCGGCCATCTCCCGGCCCGACGCGAGATGGCTCGTCACGCCCCGGCGGGCGGAAGCTGCCATCCCGACAGCCTCGGCGGTCATGTTGGTCGAATACTTCATCATGTCGCGGAGGATCGTCGCCAGCCCGTCGCTCGCCCGTTCGACGATCACCGTTCCGCCCGGCATCCGCTCCACGATCGCCGGTGCCGGCAGGGGCACGCCCTGGGCCCTCGCCAGCGTCTGGAACACGTCGCCGGCATAAAGTTCCGGCCGCCTAACCGGCAACCAGCGGCTTCCGCCCTTGCCGAGCGCGCCTTTCGCCACGGTCCATTCCTCGATCCTGCCGCCATTGCGGTAGCTGTAGACCGGCAGGTCGCGATCCGCGACGCTGACGCGGGTCGTGTAGACCGGCGGCGCGAACCGCTCGGCCCGGGCGTCCATGCCGACCTCATAGCCCTTCCCGGACCGCTTCCAGACGAAATTCACCCGATTGAAATTGAGGTTGAGCCCCGACACCGACGGATTGTAGCCAAGCCAGTCCGGCTGGCTCCGGTCGATCGCTTCCAGGTAGGGCAGCGCCCCGCCCCAGACGAGGAACCGCCCCGTGACGCCGGTCACGCCCGCCTTCCTGAGGGCAGCCGCCATGTCGCCCAGATCGTCGGTCGACAATTCCGGATCGCCGCCGCCCGCCAGGACCAGATCGCCCTGCACCTTGCCCCCGCTCACCGGCCCGGTCGCGACCAATCGCGTCGCAAACCGGTATCCCGCGCCCAGATGCTCCAGCGCGTAGAGCGAGGTGATCACCTTCATGGTCGAGGCGGGCGGCATCGGCTTGCCACCCTGACGCGCCTCAAGGATCAGCCCGGTTTTCGCATCGGCGACGACATAGGCGACCTCGCCGCCCAGACCCGCCGCGCCGATCAGATCCGCCGCCGGTGCAGCCCGGATACCGATCGCGGCAATGCGCGTTCCCACGCGGCTTACCGGACGCGGCGAACTCATCGGCGCGTTCGCGAAGGCCGCGCTCGCCACCCCGCCCAGAAGACCGCCCAGAACCATCCGCCGCGTGATCCGCGCCATCCGCTCCTCCTCGCTGGCCAAACCATCGCCCAGCGCCCGCGTCGCCGCAAGCCCCCGGCGCTTCACTTCTTCCGTTCGAAAAATACTCTCGGGGGTGAATTGCCGCGCCAGCGGCAAGAGGGGGCAGAAGCCCCCTCAGCTCCGCCGCCACTCGCCCCGCGCC
>JBNKFC010000539.1:0-1687 GCA_050289105.1 Paracoccaceae bacterium
CGACCGTGTCCATGACAGAACCCTCCTGAATTCGCTTGGCCGCGGCAGAATAGGCGGCGTGCGTCGCAGGTCGCTGATCTGAGTCAAGACCGGTTCAGCCGTGCCGCGCGGCCACCGTTTTCAGGACCGAGAACCCATAAAGCGCCTCAAACCCCTTCTCGCGCCCATGGCCGGATTTGCCGACGCCGCCGAACGGCAATTCCACCCCGCCGCCCGCGCCGTAATTATTGACGAAGACTTGGCCCGCGCGCAGCCGCTTGGCGAGCCGCATCTGGCGGCCGCCGTTTTCGGTCCAGACGGATGCAACGAGGCCATAATCGGTGCCGTTGGCGATCGCCACCGCCTCGTCTTCGCCATCGAACGGGATCACGACCTGCATGGGGCCGAAGATCTCGTCCTGCGACAGCGGATGGTCGGGGCCGGGGCCGGCGAGCAGGGTAGGCGCGACGTAGTGGCCGCCTTTCGGGGCATCGCCGACAATCGTCCCGCGGGCCGCGACCGAGCCTTTGGGGGCCATGGCGAGGAAGCCTTCGACGATCTCCTTCTGCCGCGCGGAGATGAGGGGACCGACGTCGAGGTCGTCGATCGCCCGACCCACCTTCAGCGCTCCATAGCGCTCGGCCATGCGGGCGACCACCTCGTCGTAGCGCGGGCGTTCGACGAGGATGCGCGAGGAGGCCGAACAGGTCTGGCCTGCGTTCTGGATCCCTGCGTTCACGAGGAAGGGCAGGGCCGCGTCAAGGTCGGCATCGGCAAAGACGACCTGCGGGCTCTTGCCACCGAGTTCCAGCGTGACGGGCACGATGTTCGCCGCCGCCGCCGTCTGGATGAGCCGGCCGACCGCGACGGAGCCTGTGAAGCTCAGGTGATGGACGCCGGGATGGGCGGACAGCGCCGCGCCGGCCTCTTCGCCTAGGCCGGGAACGACGTTGAGCGCGCCGGGTGGCAGACCGGCCTCCTCGGCGAGGCGCGCGAAGGCGAGGGCGGTGAGCGAGGCCTCCTCGGCCGGTTTCAGGACGCAGGCATTGCCCATGGCGAGCGCCGCGCCGACGGAGCGGCCGACGATCTGCATCGGGTAGTTCCAGGGCACGATATGCCCCGTCACGCCGTGGGGTTCGCGGAGCGTGTAGACCGTGTAGCCGTCGAGATAGGGAATCGTCTCGCCCATCACCTTGTCGGCGGCGCCGGCGTAGAACTCCATGTAACGGGCGAGCGCGATTGCGTCGGCCTTCGCCTGTTTCAGCGGCTTGCCGACATCGGTCGCTTCGATGACGGCGAGGTCGTCCGCGCGGGAAAGAACCATCTGGCCGATCCTCGCAAGGATGCGCCCCCGCTCGGCCGCGGTCATGCGGCCCCATGCGCCCTGTCGCGCGGCCTCTGCCGCCGCGACGGCATCGTCGATGTCCCCGGCCGTTCCCCGGCCAAGGGCGCCGATCTCGGACCCCGTCGAGGGGTCCTCGATCGGCAGCGTCTGCGACGCTGGGCGCCAGGCCCCGCCGACAAGCATTTCGGCGGGGTCGAACCAGAGGCGGTCAATCGGCATGGGATGTCTCCTTCCAGTCTTCCGGAATGGTTGGTGTCGCGGAGATGAGCGCGCGCGTGTAGGGGTGTTTCGGTGCGGCGAAGACGTGATCGGTCTCGCCTTCCTCGACGATGCGGCCCGCCTGCATGACCAGCACGCGGTCGG
>JBNKFC010000540.1:0-8976 GCA_050289105.1 Paracoccaceae bacterium
GTCTTCCTCGACCCGCCCTATGGCAAGGGCCTCGGCGAAGCGGCGCTGACCTCTCTTCTGGAAGGTGGCTGGCTCGCCCCCGGCGCGCTCATCGTTTGGGAAGAGAATGCGCCGCCCACCCCACCCGAGGGCTATACCCAACTCGACCAGCGCCGTTATGGCGAGACGTTCATCACAATCTTGAAAGGCCCCGCATGACGCTCAGCGCCGTCCTCTTCGACTGCGACGGGGTTCTCGTCGACAGCGAACCGATCACGGATCGCGTGATTGCCACGAATCTCGCACGCCACGGCCTTCCGCTGAAGGCCGGCGACATCCACACCCTGTTTCTGGGCGGCACGATCGCGGGAGTCGCGGAAGAAGCACGACGGATGGGCGCCGATTTGCCGCAAAGCTGGGTGGACGACATCTACGAAGAGATGTTCGTCGAATTGGCGAAGGGAACGCCGCTGGTTCCGGGGATCGACGGCGTTCTGGATGCGCTCGACGCCGCTGGCATTCCCTATGCCGTCGGCTCGAACGGTCCGCATCGCAAGATGGAGATCACGCTCGGCCAACACCCCGAATTGCATCGCCGACTGAACGGCCGCGTCTTTTCCCGCCACGATGTCGCGAGACCCAAGCCTGCTCCCGACCTCTACCTGCACGCCGCAGCGGCGGTGCGCGCCGTTGCAGAAACTTGCGTTGTCATCGAGGACAGCCCGACCGGCGCGCGCGCGGCCCGCGCGGCCGGAATGGCCTGCTTCGGCTACGCGCCGGGCGGAGATGGCACCCGGCTCGAAGCGGTCGGTGCGCGGCCCTTTCGCCACATGGACGAACTTCCCGCCCTTCTCGGCCTCTGATCTCTCTGGTGACGATTATCTTGGGATCGCCCAATGGACGACGGGGCAAAACCCCCGACGGTTCGGATCGGGCAAACGATCCGGTCACTTCGTCGGATAGAACCGCCCAGCCGGCGACAGCGTGAAGATTTCGCACCCGTCCGCCGTGACGCCAACTGAATGCTCGAACTGCGCCGAGAGCGACTTGTCCCGCGTCACCGCCGTCCAGTCGTCGGCCAGAACCTTCGTTTCGGGCCGGCCGAGATTGACCATCGGCTCGATGGTGAAGAACATCCCCTCTTCCAGCCGCGGCCCGTTGCCGGCCCGGCCGTAATGCAGGACGTTCGGCGGCGCATGGAAGACGCGGCCGAGCCCGTGGCCGCAGAAGTCGCGCACCACGCTCATCCGCTGCGCCTCGACGTAGCTCTGGATGGCATAGCCGATGTCGCCGAAGGTGTTGCCGGGGCGGACCGCCTCGATCCCTTTCATCAGCGCGTCATGCGTGACCTCGATCAGCCGCTCGGCCTTGCGGCTCAATGTCCCTGCGACATACATCCGGCTGGTATCGCCGTACCAACCATCGACGATCACGGTCACGTCGATATTGAGGATATCTCCGTCCTTCAGGAGCTTCGGCCCCGGAATCCCGTGACAGACGACATGGTTCACCGAAATGCAGGAGGCGTGCTGGTAGCCGCGATAGCCGATCGTCGCCGACTTCGCGCCGGCGGAATTCACCCGATCCTCGATGAACCGGTCGAGCGCCTCGGTCGTCACCCCCGGCTCCACGAGTTCCGCGACCTCATCAAGGATTTCCGCCGCGAGCCTTCCGGCCGCGTGCATCCCGGCGAAATCGCCCGGCTCGTAAATCCTGATCCCGTCTTTCGTCAGACGGCCGCGCGGGTCATCCACCGGCTGCTCCTTTCGCTCCATGATCCGACTAGATAGTCAAGGAATCCGGCTTTGGCCAGAGCCGGGGGCTTCCGCGATGCGTGGTGGAGCCGTATACCCTTTGCATTGCCGAGGATCCGAGACATGCCCAATCCCAAAGCCGCCATCCTGATCATCGGGGATGAAATCCTCTCCGGCCGCACACGCGACGCCAACATGCACTACCTTGCGGGCGAGTTGGTCAGGATCGGCATCGACCTGAAAGAGGTGCGCATCGTCTCGGACGACACGGCCGCCATCGGTTCCGCCCTGAACGACCTCCGCGCCAGTCATGACCATGTGTTCACCTCCGGGGGCATCGGGCCGACCCATGACGACATCACCGCCGATGCCGTCGCCGCGGCCTTCGGAGTGGACCTGAAGATCCGCGACGACGCCCGCGCGATCCTTGCGGCGCATTACGACCGTTCCGGGCTCGATTTCAATGCCGCTCGGCAGCGCATGGCGCGCATCCCTGATGGTGCCGTCCTCATAGAAAACCCGATCTCTGCCGCGCCGGGTTTCAGCCTCGACAACGTTCATGTCATGGCGGGGGTGCCGAGCATCTTCCAGGCGATGGTCGCCTCGCTGCTTCCTCGCCTGACCGGCGGGCAACCTCTTCTCAGCCAGACCCTCAGGATCGACCGGGGCGAAGGCATGATCGCCGAGCCGCTCGCGGCACTGGCAGCGGAATTCCGCGATCTTAGCTTCGGGTCCTACCCGTTCATCCAGAACGGCGCCTATGGGTCCAACATCGTCATCCGCGGGACCGATCCCGCCCGCATCGACGCCGCGATGGCGCGGCTCTCGGCGCTCTTTCCGACAGAGCGCGCATGAACGACCTCTTCGCGGTGACCGACGCGACATGGCCGGCAGTCGCCATCCATCGGGCTGGCGCCTTCCGCGTCCGCGAGGGTCGGGGCGGCGGCCAGCGCGTTTCCGCCGCAACGCTGGCGGCGGCGTGGGGCGATGCCGACATCGACGCGGCCGAAGCCATGCAGCGAAGCCTTGGACAGTCGCCGCTCTTCATGATCCGCGACGGGGAGGAGACGCTCGACGCTGCGCTTGCCGCGCGCGGCTACAGGATCAAGGATCCGGTGAACATCTACGAAGCGCCGGTGACGATGCTCACGACCGAACCTGCGGCGCCCATGACCGCCTTTGCGATCTGGCCACCTCTGGCCATCATGCACGACATCTGGGCCGAAGGCGGTATCGGCACTGAACGGATCGCGGTCATGGAGCGGGCATCCGGCCCGAAAACCGCGATCCTCGGCCGAGTGAACGACCGCGCGTCGGGTGCCGCCTTCGTCGCGGGGCACGGCGATACCGCGATGCTTCATGCCCTCCACATCGTTCCCGACCAGCGTCGGCAAGGATCCGCCGTCAAGATGATGCGGAGAGCCGCCCATTGGGCGCAAGATCAGGGAATAACGCGGTTTTCCGTTCTCGTGACTGCGGCCAATCAGCCCGCCAACGCGCTCTATACTTCCCTCGGAATGCAGATTGTGGGACACTATCACTACCGCTCAAAATAAGCCCGAAGAGGCAAGGGGAGCAGTTGAAAGACGACGGCCACAGCCCCACGGCGCTTGATCTTCCGATGATCAAGCCGCTTCCGGACGCAACCCGGAAGTATTTTGACGTGTGCAATTCCAAGCTTGGCCTGATCCCGAACGTTTTGAAGGCCTACGCTTTCGACATCGAAAAGCTCAACGCATTCACGGGGATCTACAACAACCTGATGCTGGCCGAGAGCGGGCTGACGAAGCTTGAACGCGAGATGATCGCGGTCGCCGTCTCCTCACTGAACCGCTGCTGGTACTGCCAGGTCGCCCATGGCGCCGCGGTACGGGAACTGTCCGGCGATCCGGTCCTCGGCGAGGCGCTGGTGATGAACTGGCGCGTGGCGCCGCTGTCGCCGAAGCAACGCGCGATGCTCGAATTCGCCGAAAAGCTGACTGTGTCCTCCTCCAAGGTCGAGGAAGCGGACCGCCAGGCGCTCCGCGACGCCGGCTTTTCCGACCGCGACATCTGGGACATCGCGTCCGTGACCGGCTTTTTCAACATGACCAACCGCATCGCCTCGGCCACTGGGATGGAGCCCAATCCCGAATATCACGAGGCGCATCGATGAAACGTCTCGCCCTCGCCTTTCTTCTCCTCGCACCCGCAGCCCAGGCCGCGCCGACCCTGTCGCTACCGCCGTCCGCCGCGCGCACGGCCGAGGATCGCAGCGCCATGGGAAGCTATGCCCTGCCAATCGGACCCTGGGCCAACGGCAAGATCGAGACGTTAAAGGCGGAAGGGGAAGTCACCCAGACCGCCTGGCGCATCCGTGAAGACAGCGTCACGACCATGGCGCTCCTGGCATCGCTGCGCGATCAACTCGACCGCGAGGGTTTCGAGGTTCTCTTCGAATGCGACACCGACGAGTGTGGCGGTTTCGACTTCCGCTTCGCCACACCCAGCCTGCCAGAGCCCGACATGCATGTCGATCTCGGTGATTTTCGTTTCCTTTCGGCGCGGCGCATGAACGGGCCGGTGCCCGATTACGTCAGCCTTCTGGTCAGCCGTTCTTCCGACAGCGGCTATGTGCAGATGACCCGCGTCGGCGCCGCCTTGTCCGCCCCGCTGCCGATCGCTGCGGCCAGCTTCAGCCCCCGCGAAACCGCGCCGACCCGCGATGCGCTTGGCGACCAGCTTCTGGCGACGGGAAAGGTCGTGCTCGACGATCTGAGCTTCGCAACCGGCGCGACCGAGCTTGGCGACGGCCGCTTCAAGTCGCTTGCCGCCTTGGCGGATTTCCTCAAGGCCCATCCAGACAAGACCATTGCACTTGTCGGCCATACCGATGCGGAAGGCTCTCTCTCGGCCAATGTCGCTTTGTCGCGACAGCGCGCGAAATCGGTTCTGGACCGGCTTGTCAAAGTCTACGGGATCGACCCGGCGCAGATTTCGGCCGACGGCATCGGCTTTCTCAGCCCGCTCGCCTCGAACCTCACGCCCGAGGGTCGGACCCAAAACAGAAGGGTCGAGGCGATGATCACCTCGACCCGGTAGCCGCGACAGCGGCGTTACTTGTCACACCCAAATTCAGGTCACCAGTTGTCCGGGCCTTTCTCAGCGAAGGCGTGGGCCAGGAAGTCGATGAAGGCGCGCACCTTGGGCTGCGTAAAGCGGCCCGGCGGGTAGACCGCGTAGATGCCCAGCGTCTCGATCGGAAGGTCGGGGATCGCCTCTTCGACAAGGCCGTGCTTCATTGCGTCAGCATAGAGGAAGGACGGCAAATAGGCGATGCCGAGACCCGAGATCGCGGCATTCAGCAGCGATTGGCCGTCGTTGACCGTCAGCCAGCCGGCGGTGCGGACCTGCCGCTTTTCGCCCGAAGGTGCCGTGATCTTCCAGACGTTACCCGCCGCCTGGTTGGAATAGTGCAGCAGCTTGTGCTCGTTCAGATCGTCGATCTTCATCGGCCGGCCGTATTTCTGGAAATAGGCGGGCGATCCGACCATGCGCTTGGCGGTATCGGTCAGCTTGCGGGCGCGAAGCGTGCTGTCTTCCAGCTCACCCACCCGGATGGCCATGTCGAAACCTTCCGAGATCAGCTCCACATAGCGATTGTTCAACACCATGTTCACGGTGATGTCGGGATATTCCAAGAGGAAGTCCCCAAGGATCGGAGAGAGCAGGTTCACCCCGAAATCGGTCGCAACCGAGATGCGCAGCAGCCCCGAAGGCGCCGATTGCATCGAAGTCACCAGCGCATCAGCCTCGCCTGCATCATTGAGCACGCGGCGGGCGCGATCATAGTAGGCCAGTCCGATTTCAGTGGGAGAAACCCGGCGCGTCGTCCGGTTGAGGAGCCGCGCCCCCAGACGCGCCTCCAGCGAAGATACGTGTTTTGAGACAGCGGATTTTGAAATCCCCATCTTCTTGGCCGCGTCCGTAAATCCCCCCTGATCTACGACTGTGGCGAAGGCCTCCATTTCCGTCAATCGATCCATTGTGCACCCGTCAAATACATTGCCCGCCGCTGACAGGTATCGCGGTCAATTCAGGCAATATTGCGGAGCTTGGCGGACAACACTGGGGTATTGTGAAGAACCAAAGTGGCAAGAATCCGCCGATCTACGCCAACGCATTTACAACCCGCCTCAGAGCGTCGCGGCAAGCCTCGTTCCTTGGTCGATGGCGCGTTTGGCGTCGAGTTCGGCGGCAAGGTCGGCCCCGCCGATGACATGGATCGGCACTCCCTGGGCGCCCAGAGCATCGGCAAGGTTTCGCTCACTTTCCTGCCCGGCGCAGAGCACGATCGTATCGACGGGAATGACCCGTGGATCGGCCCGGTCTGGTCCGGTCGAGACGTGCAGCCCATCGCCGTCGATCCGTTCGTAGTTGACCCCGCCCAGCATCTTCACGCCCTTGGCCTGTAGCGTCGCGCGGTGAATCCAGCCGGTGGTCTTGCCAAGTTTGCGCCCCGGTTTCTCCGGCTTGCGCTGGAGCAGCACCACCTGCCGCGCCGGCGCTTCGGGCTGCGGCGCGGCGAGTCCGCCGCGCTCGGTCTCCGGATCGGTGACGCCCCATTCTGCCAGCCATTCGTCGAGATGGAGCGTCGGGCTGTCGCCGGCCTGGGTCAGGTATTCGGCCACGTCGAAACCGATCCCACCGGCCCCGACGATTGCAACACGTCCGCCGGCCGGCGCACCCTTCAGAACGTCGATATAGGAAAGAACGTTGCCACGGTCCTGCCCCGGAATGCCCGGATCGCGCGGTCGAACGCCGGTCGCCACGACCACCTCGTCATATCCCTCAAGCGCGTCGGCCGTCGCTTCGGTCCCGAGCACCAGCGCGATTCCGCTTTTTTCAACCATCGTCTCGAACCACGCGACAAGCCCGTGAAATTCCTCTTTTCCCGGGACCTGCCGGGCAAGGTTGAGTTGTCCGCCGATGCGATGGGCCTTGTCGAAAAGCGTCACCTGATGACCACGCGCATCGAGCGCCAGTGCCGCCGACAGCCCGGCCGGCCCGGCGCCGACCACGGCGATCCTCTTGGCCTTGTTCACCGGATCAAGGCGCAGCTCCGTCTCGAAACAGGCGCGTGGATTGACCAGACAGGACGATATCTTGCCCGCGAACGTATGGTCGAGGCAGGCCTGATTGCAGGCAATGCAGGGCGCGATCTCTGCTCCCCGTCCCTCGGCCGCCTTCCGCACGAAGTCCGGATCGGCAAGGAAGGGCCGCGCCATCGACACCATGTCCGCGCAACCCTCCGACAGGACCGCCTCCGCCACCTCGGGAGTGTTGATCCGGTTCGAGGTGATGATCGGGATCGCCACCTCGCCCATCAGCTTCTTCGTCACCCAGGCGAACGCGCGGCGCGGGACGGAGGTGACAATGGTCGGAATCCGGGCCTCGTGCCAGCCGATTCCGGTATTCAGGATCGACGCGCCGGCCCCCTCGATCGCCTTCGCAAGCGTCACGACCTCGCCCCAGCTCTGCCCCTCAGGCACGAGGTCGATCAGCGAGATGCGGTAGATAAGGATGAAATCCTCTCCCACGGCTTGACGGACCCGGCGCACGACTTCGATCGGCAACCGCATGCGGTTCTCGGGCGATCCGCCCCATCTGTCGTTCCGCTTGTTGGTATGGGCGACGAGGAACTCGTTGAGGAGATAACCTTCGGACCCCATCACCTCGACACCGTCGTACCCCGCCTCACGCGCCCGCGCGGCAGCGGTCACGATGTCGGCGATCTGCTTTTCGATCCCCGCCTCATCGAGCTCCTTCGGCGGAAAGGGAGAGATCGGCGACTTGATCGGCGAAGGGGCGAAGCAGTCCGGCCCGTAGGCATAGCGCCCGGCATGGAGAATCTGCATGGCGATCCGGCCGCCTGCGGCATGCACGCGGTCGGTGACGACGCGGTGATTGGCGATGTCTTCCGGTTTGAAAAGACCGGCCGCCCCCGGAAACACCCCGCCTTCGCGGTTCGGCGCCATGCCGCCCGTGACCATCAGCCCGACCCCGCCCCGCGCCCGGGTGGCATAGAACTCCGCCACACGGTTCCAGTCCTTCGTCTCTTCAAGATTGGTGTGCATAGAGCCCATGAGCACGCGGTTCGGCAGCGTCACGTGGCCAAGGTCGAGCGGGCGGAGCAGATGCGGATATTGCGACAAGGGCGGCCTCCTCAATTCACCCGAACGATGACGCAGAACCGTTCCCGGGTCACATCAAACGCTGCGTCAGTTTTTGGCGCGATGAAGGATTTCCGCGACCCCCTGCCCATGACACGCCGGGATCTCCGGCCGGGAAGTGGTCCCGCGCGCAAGATCTGCCCCGCTCAGGACCCGGAGGTTTCCAGGCAATGCCGCCGAAACGCCTTCTTCAGCATGTCGAGCTCGGCGCGCAGAAGATCGACCTCGGCGCGGATATCGTCTTCAAGCGGCACACCGGTCACGATAGTGAATTGCCCCAGCTTCTCGCCCGTTCCGCCGTCTCGCACCAGGAAGGTCTGCACCCCGTCAGACAGAAGCTCGACTGGAATCTGGACCGAAATCGACCAGCGCCCGGTTGCGCCCGCGTCTACGACGGTCACACCCTCAAGCCGCCGCTCGAGGTGCCAGACTTCAACAGCGGGCGCCGCCTCATGGTCCGGCGCGACGAGTTCCGCTTCCCAACGCCCCGCTCTGATCCGGGCAACTGCCAATTCCGGCGCGCTCATCGCTATCCCCTCACAACTCGGCCCGAGGCCGGCGGCTCATCGTCAGATCGCGCAGCACGATCTGGTTCATCTCCGGTCCTTCGAAGATCAGATCGACCCAGGCGCGCTCCACCCGTTTTTCGTTCATCTTCGTGTAGGCAAGGTCGAATTCGACCATCACCTCATCGGACCTGAGCGGCAGTTCCCGCACGATCTGTTCGCTGTTCGGCCCATGCTTGATGTTGAGCCGCGCGAAGATTTCGATCGGTTTCTCCATCTCGACCATGGCGTCGAGACGGATCACATGCGTCATCCTGAGCCCCTGCACCGCTTCGTCCGGAAGGTCGATCACGAGGGACAGAAACGACCCGTCGAAGCGAAACACGTCCATTCGAAGTCCGAAAGGCGCCAGGTCGGTTTCCCGCGAGTTGCGGATCTGGCGAATTGTCAGCTCGCTCGTCTCGCAATCGTGGAAGACGGTTACCTCACTGCCAAAGGTCGCGCGGTTCTCGACGGCGGCGAGGC
>JBNKFC010000541.1:0-3670 GCA_050289105.1 Paracoccaceae bacterium
GCATTGGTCAGGAACCCGACCTGTCGGGCATTGCGCGAAACGACGCCCTGGGCCGCCGCTCGGGGCGTCACTCCGGTGCCGGGGTGTCTTCCGGATCCGGCGTCAGGTCCCAGGTGAAGCCGCTCGACTCCTCGATGCGTCGCGCATCGCGGATGACACCGGCAACGGCACTGGCCGGCACCACCCGATCGCGGGTCTCGAAACTCCATTCGAGATGAAGCCGGCCCGCGCCCGGCGCCTTGCCGGAATAGGAATAGGCGAACGCGCGGTTCTTGATCGTCACGGGTTCGGGCGGGTTGAAACTGATCGGCGCGCCGAAGACCTCAATGACATGGCGATGCCGCTTGGGGCCTCCCGTGGTCAGCGGCGTCCGCCGTGGCGTGGACTGGTAAGACGGGTAGTAGTCTCCGAAATCCTCGGCCGAGAAGGCGAAGTCCTTGGCGAGCCCGCTCTCAGCGAGCGCGGCGGCCGGGATCAGGTAGCGTTCGTCCATCCGCACCAGATTGGCGTCGCGATCGTCTTCGATGCTCACCGGCGCGATCTGCCGTATGCCGGGAAAGGTCTGCGCGTAGAAGTCGAGATAACCCCTGCCGATCTCCTCATGCGGTCGCGTCGCCCAAGCATAGCGGCGCGCGTTGGCGAAGGTGCCCCGATACTCGGTCAGAACCGAGAGGAACACGCCGGCAAAGGTGAAGACAAAGCTCTCGGTCGTGGCACTTTGCCATCCGGGCGTGTCCGAGATGTCAATGCGGTCGAGCCCGCGCTGGCCGGGACCGGTCAGAGGCAACGCATAGCCGTAATCCGGCGGCGGAGCGATGTCGATGCGGCCGCCCTCGTGCGATCCGGTAGGATCAGCCCAATAACTCCGCCCGCCGATATCCACGCGGACGATCATGTGGTCGAAGGCGGTAAGCGCGGGCTGCATCGCCGGCAGGGCATAGCCCTCGTCAAGATCGGCGAGTGCCGTATAAGCGGTGATGCCCAGCCGCGACAGCAGCACCCGCAGGAGAAGTGCCTTGTCCTTGCAGTCGCCGAAGCCCTGGGTGGCGACGATCATCGGCGGCCGGGCGAAATAGCCCCCGGCACCGACCTCGATGCCGACATAGCGGATTTCGTCCTGCACCAGCCGCAGGGCGGCGGTCGCCCGCGCGAGGTCCGTCTCGTGTTCCGCGCGGATCCGCTCCAGCTTCGCCTCCCACGCCGGTGGCAGCGGGTAATCGGCGAGATAGTAAGGCGCCAAGGCCGCGACGAGCGGCGACCAGTCCTGCCACGCGCCGTAGCGCAGGACGGCGGCGGGGTCGTCTTCGACCGGCGTCATCTCCTCGTGCGGCGGAGGTACATGGCCGGTGCGGCTCCACTCATGACGAACGATCCCGGCGACGGGCGCGGAGGTATGGAGAACCCGGTCCGGCAGGGAACCGACATGGATCGGCCAGTCCGCCGGCCACAGCGCCACATGGCGGGCGAGGCCGACAGGCACGCTGAACTCCAGACGCGAGGCGCCAGAGCGGTTCGCCTCCGGCAGGGCCGGGGTGCTGCGGTGGAGAAACGCCGTATCGACGATGTCGCCCACCCGCAGGTCGGGGATCTGCAGATGCGCCGTCAATGTGCCGTCGATGATGCCGGCCTCAAGCCGGGTCTCCCGGCGAAAGACCTCGCTCGGCAACGTGTCGCGGTACGAGATGACCTCGCTGCCCCGGCGCACGTCGAGCCGGGTCAGCGTGAGCGTTTCCGAAGTCGGATCGAAATCGCTCGATACGGTCGCGGCGAACTCAAGCCCCGCCCGGTCGGTCACCTCGGTCGCGAGCCGGAAATGAGTCAGCCGGGTCTCGCCCTCCCAGGCTGTCTGGGTATCGACGAGCGGATAGAAGACGCCGTCGCGTGAGGCGGCGATAAGGGCCGGATCCGTCATGGGGATCGCCACGATCTCCACCCAAGCCGGCGGATCCGCCCGCAAAAGGTCCTGCGCGAGAACGGTCAGCGGCAGCAGAACAAAACCGAGAACGGCAAGAGTGAAACGCATGAGATCCCTGCAAAGGCAGCCGGGCCAGCCTAGCCGTGCCCGACCTTTGTGGGCAACCGGCTAATCCGATCCGACGACGGTTAGGTTTAGCGGCCATTTGGCGCGCCGGCCCGCTCCGCGGACCACGCGCGACGTGGCTTCGGGGCATACCCGCGGAGCAGAATGACAAGATCCATTGACGTTTATGGGGGAAGGCATCTTGTCGAGAATCTTCTTAGTCCGGGGCGAGATTTCACCGAGACGCGCTCAATCGGGGTGAGGAAGCAACAACAGGAAATTCAAGATAGCCTCTCGGCCCTCGTCGTCCGGCGCATGGTGCTTGGCCAGAAAGACGCTGAGGCCGTCATATCCAGCGGTGTCAGTGTAGCGCTGCACCAAGGCGAGCATCAGCATCGGGCTGTGACAGAACACGCATCGCGCCTTGAGGATATCTGTACCGGTACGGCGGATCTCGTCTTGATCCTGGTCAGCAGAGAAGGACGGCCCCGATGCGATTAAGGATAGTACGAACAGTGCTGACCATTTCCTTCGGAACTTGCGCGCGTTCATGATGCACTCCTGATCACATCCGCAAAGTTCGGTCCTTCGGCTCGATTTTGGCGCTCCTGCAATTATCACAATATCATCGGCTTCTGCCGTGGGATTGATGGGTATCAATCCGCGAGATGGCTCAAAATCTTCCCTCGCGGACTGGACAGCACAGATCCTGCCATCGGTTGAAAGCTCCAGCCAGAACATCGCCGCTTCAGGTCCAACGCAAATTCTTCGCGCACCCCGCCAAGGATTGACGGCCCGCGCCCGTCATAGTCCTGTCATGCGCATGCAAACCCCGGACGAGGCTTTGGCGAATGCCGCCGCAGGAGGAGACCGCGACGCCTTCGCGGCGCTCCTCGACCGGCATTATGACCGGATCTTCGGGCTCTGTTTCCGCCTGACCGGCACGAGGGCTGAGGCCGAAGACCTGACCCAGGATATCTGCTGCGCCCTGCCGGCAAAGCTCGGCGGTTACCGGCAAGAGGCGCGGTTCACGACCTGGCTCTACCGGGTGACCGTGAACGCCGCCCACGACCGCCGCCGCCGGGTGGCGACGCATCGGAAGGCAGCGGACGGATGGGGTGACTGGGAACTGAACCGCCGCGCCGGGATCGCCGAAGAGGCCGAGGCGCAGGACTGGCTCGCCACTACGATGGCTCGACTGACGCCGGAACTGAGGGACACGGTTGCACTGACGCTGGGCGAGGAGTTGAGCCAGAAGGACGCCGCCGAGGTCCTCGGCGTCTCCGAGGGCACGGTGGCCTGGCGGATGAGCGAGGTAAAGAAACGCCTGCGCGAGATGGCGCGGGCAGAAGGCATGCTATGAGCGACGAATTCGACAAGCTGCGCACAGGTTTGAAGGACAACCCCGCCGCCGATCCGGCGGCAAAGGCCGAAGCACTGCGCCTTGCGATGGAAAACTTCGACCGCCACCAAGAAACCGCGGCCAAAACGCGTCCCATGTCGGACCGCCCACAAAGGGCGGGTGTTCTGACAGGAGTACGCGAGATGATGTCCAGACTCACCACCCGCGGCGCCCTTGCCGCCACCGCCTCCGTCGCCACGATCGGCGTGGCCATTGCGCTTTGGCCGAGCCTCCGCGACGGGCAGGTC
>JBNKFC010000542.1:0-4200 GCA_050289105.1 Paracoccaceae bacterium
CGCGCCGCGCGATCCGCATACTGAAGCCTGTGAGCATCATTGAGGGTTCCTCCAGCGCCAGCATCGAGCCCTGGGCCGGCAGCAGCATCAATATCGAACTGGAGTTCGAGACCAAGGTTATCGGCCGCCAGTCCCTGTTCATTGACATGCTGTCCGACAGTTTCCGCGAGAGGCTGAGCCGGGCGAGGACCTTCGGCTTCCTGCACGAGGTCGAGGCGCTGCAGGCGTTCGTCGCCACCGTGGCGCCCGCCGATCTTGGCGCCGAGATCCTCAGTCGATGACAGCGCCATCAGTGATCCCGGCGTTTCGAGAGGTAGTCGTCGGTCGTCCGCACGCGCGGCCGCTCGCCCGCCGCGAAGGGATTGGCCTCGCCGTGATACTGAGCCCGGACCCGGCAATCGTCGCACATCTGGATCAACCGGCCCGCGTCCGTCCCGGAAAACATCGCGTGCTTGCCCGCCAGCTTCTCCATGATCTTCTCTATCGTCGAGCGGACCCCGAAGAGCTTGCCACATTCGATGCAGGCAAACGGCTCCTCCTCGTTCAGCACGCTCTGGCCTAGGGCGGCGTCGGTCGGATCGAAGCGCGGTTCCAGCGTGATCGCGTCCTCGGGGCAAACCGTGGCGCAGAGACCGCATTGCAGGCAGGCATCCTCGCGAAACCGCAGCTGCGGCGTGTCGGGATTGTCGAGCAGCGCGCCCGAGGGGCAGAGCGAGGCGCAGGCGAGGCAGAGCGTGCAGGCCTCCGTGTCCACCAGAACCGCACCATAAGGCGCTCCGTCGGGAAGGGGGATCGGCTCTTTCACATCCGAAAGCAGGGACTTGGCGGCCAATCTTGCGATCTGACGGCGGTTGCCGAGAGGCAGGACCGGCTCGAGGCCGTGGGGGTCGGGGCCCCCTGCGTAGAGCAGTTCCGACAGCGCGTCGGGATCGTTCGTGTCGACGAGGCGGATCCGCTCTGCTCCACCCATGGCGGTCGCAAGCGCGATCTCGGCCAGGATCGGATCGCGCTCGGTCCGGGGGGCGGGCAGGATGTCGACAGATGAAAAACCAAGCGCCAGTGCCGCGAGGATCTCCGCATGGCCAAACCCGGCGAGGGTCGCGACCTCGAGCGGGATCACGTCGGCCGGAAGCCCGCGCCCGTAGCGCGCGGCGAGCGCGATCATCTCTGCTCCGTGCGGCGCATCGTGGATCAGAAGGCGCGGTGCACCGCCGCCCGCAGCGCGGTAGGTCTCGGCCAGGACGCGGACGCGGTTCAGGACATCCGCCAGCGGCGGCGCGTCGTAGCTGATCGCACCCGACGGGCAGAGCGCGGAACAGGCGCCGCATCCGGCGCAGACCATCGGGTCGATGGCGACATGATCCCCGTCTGGCCGGATCGCTCCGGTCGGGCAGATGTCGAGGCAGCGGGTGCAGCCGGTCTGGCCGGCGCGGGAATGCGCGCAGAGGGACTCCTCGAACGCCAGATGCAGCGGCTTTTCGAACGTGCCCACATGCTGAGCCGCCTCGAAGACCGCCGCCGCGACGGCGGTCGGATCGCCCGGATCGGCGCGCAGGTAGCCGTCGCGCTTATCCGGCGCAGGGAAAAGGGAAGGGTTGCCGGACAGGTCGAGGATGATATCGCACTGGGTCTCGGCCCCGTGGCGCGGGGCATCGAAGCCGAAGCTTCCACGGCCGCCGGGCTGCATCTGGCGGAGCGCGTCGATGCGAAGCGTGAAATTGCCCAGCGTTCCGGTCGCGCCGCGCAGTCGGCCGATCACCACTTCGAACCCGCGCGTCGCCGGCAGCTCGGCCTCAACGTCAAGAAGGACCGTGACCGCCAGCGCCTCCGCTAGCCGTTCAGCAGCGGTCAAAGCGACGTCGGGGGCCCCGAGGACCAGGCAAAGTCCCTCGCTGACGACATCGAGGGACTTGACCGGCGCGGCGGGGAGGAGCGCCTCCGCCACGAGCGCAGCCATCTTCGCGCCGGCATCGGGGTCGTCCGACCAGCCGGCCCGGTCGCGGATATCGACGAAATCGGGTTCGGGACGGTCGAGTTCGGCGGCGAGTTCGGTGAAACGGGCCGCTTCCTGCGCGCAGGCGAAGAGCGCGTCGCCTTGCGTGATCGCCTCGGCCGCACGGGCGATTTCACGGGTGCAGAGCGCGGTGTGAATGCGCGAGCAAGCCAACCCGGTCGCCGTGGCGATGGCCTCGCGGTCGATGGTTTGGCTGCCAAGACAGTCACACAGAATCAAGTGCTTGGGCATCATCCTCCCCAGATGTGCTGCGCGGCTCTTTTGGTCGGGGTCGCTTGCGGACCGCAAGCTAGTCATGAAGCCGGGCCAGCGGCAAGGCAATTCCCGCCCGGCATGGCGATTCGCCGGATTCCGGCACGGATTTTTCCTGACTAAATTGGGTGGAAAAGGCCGTCGGGACAAATCGTCCAGACCCTTTCGGCGGGGTGAGCGGCGAAGTGGACAATTTGTCCCTTGGCGGCGGCGCCAGATGAAAATTCCGCGATTCGGGGCGAATTTTCTTGGTCGGGGGCCCCGTTGCGCCCAACCTTCCGACAGGGCGCCGTCCGACGAAGGCGGGCGCCAAGGGGAGGATATCTGTCGCAATGGCGCTTGTCCGCGCATCGATGCCCATCGGGATCGTCATTCGCAAGACACCTGGTGTGACCCGCTGGGCGTCCTGGGCGTGGAAGGTGACGGCGCTTCTTCCCGGGGCCGGTCCGGCCGACTGGCGCGAATTGCGGCGCGAGGGCGATGCGGTGGAGTATCATGCCGCGACGCTTCCGCTCGATCTCTGGTCCACGGATACCGAAGCCTACCAGGTGACGCTTGCGGCACGCGTTCCGGGCCTCGTCGTCGTCCTGCGCGAGGACGGCGCGGCGGATGCGGCGATGCCGTGGAAGCCGGCCATCGTGACGGCTTCGGCCTATGAGGGCCAGGATTACATGGACAGCGGTGACGGGCTGATCGAACTGGTTCCGATGCCCGCCGGGCTTATCGCGTGGATCGCCGATTTCGTCGCGGCCCATCACGTCGAGGAGCCGTTCATCAAGCGCAGGCGCGACCGTGCGCGGATCGATTTATGCGAGGATGGGCGCGGGGACGCCCGGATCCGTCAGATGGCGGATGTCTATCGCGCGCCGCGCGCCGCGAACCCGGGAGATGCGTGATGGTGGAGCGGTCCAGCCCCGGTGATTTCTGGTCCCGCCGGCGTGCCGGTGTCGCTGCCGAGGCCGCCGCGGAGGACGCCGCGTTTCGGGCGGCCGAGGCGACGGCGTCGCGCGCCGCGCTGGAGCGCGAGCAGGCGGAAAAGACCGATGACGAACTGCTCGCCGAACTCGCACTTCCGGATCCCGACACGATGGGGCAGGGCGACGATTTCGCCGCCTTCATGCGGTCCGCGGTTCCCGAACATTTGCGCCGGCGCGCCTTGCGCCAGCTCTGGCGTTCGAACCCGGTTCTGGCCAATCTCGACGGCCTCGTCGATCACGGCGAGGATTTCAGCGATGCCGCGACGGTGCTGCCGGACATGAAGACGGCCTATCAGGTCGGACGCGGCATGATGCGCCACGTGATGGCGCTTGCCGAAGCCGCCGACGCGTCGTCCGAAACCGAAAGGGCCGAGCTGGCCGATGCGGAGGAGCCCGAGGCGATCGATCCCGACCGGCAGGACGAACCGGCGGACACGGTCAGCGCGATGGAGGGCGCGGACACCGAGCAGGCGCCCGCCTCTGCGCGGCGCCGGCACATGCGTTTCGTCTTTGAGACCACGACAGAGGGAGCGCCCGCGTGACAAGTTCTGCTGAAATCCTGACGATCGCAGAGGAGGACCGCTTGCGGGCCGACCTCTACGATTTCCTCGCAGCGCTTCTTGCCGCACCGCCGGATCTGCGGCTCTTGCGCAAATGCGCTGCGCTTACCGGGGATGACAGCCAGCTTGGCCGCGCGATCTCGACGCTGGCGAAGCTGGCCCAGAGCGCGGTGCCGTCCTCGGTCGAGCGCGAATTCAACGATCTTTTCATCGGGCTCGGGCGGGGCGAATTGCTCCCCTATGCCAGCTTCTACCTGACCGGCTTTCTCAATGAGAAGCCGCTGGCGCAGCTGCGCCGGGACATGGCGGCGGCGTCGATAGCACGGGCCGAGAACGTGTTCGAGCCGGAGGACAATATCGCCAGCCTCTGCGAGATGATGGCGGGCATGATTACCGG
>JBNKFC010000543.1:0-3687 GCA_050289105.1 Paracoccaceae bacterium
GGGTGGCGCGGGAACTCCACGATTCCATCTCGCAGATCCTTGTCGGCGCCCGCTACACGCTGGAACTCGCCCGCCGCCGCCTCGGCCTTGGCGACCCGCGCGCCGGCGAAAGCCTGACGACCGGCATCGACCGGTTGAACGGCGCCATCGTCGAGGTGCGGCGGATCAGCCGTGACCTGCGCCCCGGCGTTCTTGACGATCTCGGCCTCGGCCCCGCGCTGCAGTCACTGGTCGAGGAATTCGGCCGCCGCACCGGGATCGAGACAGAGTTTGAAACTGTGGTGTTCCGCAACCGGCTCGACCAGGACGCGAAGATCGCGCTCTACCGGATTGCGCAGGAGGCACTGACCAATATCGAAAAGCATTCCGGCGCCACCCGTATCCGGCTCATGGTCCGCGGCAACAAGAACGGCGCGATCCTCCGCATCGAGGATAACGGCCAGGGAATGGAGGCCACCAAGCGCGACCAGGGCGAAGGCGGGCTCGGTCTGCGCAACATGGCCGAACGGATCGAACAGCTCGACGGAAGTTTCCGCATCCTCTCCTCCAATACCGGCACCGTGATCGAAGCGCAGGTGCCGCTCACCCATATGCTGCCGCCCGCGGGGCTGCCCACCAAGACGGGAACGACAGAATGACCGATGCGACCCGTGTCCTGATCGTCGACGACCACCCGATGGTCACCGAAGGCGTAAGGGCAATCCTGGAAACCTACGACGACATCGAGGTCGTCGGCACGCTCGGCAACGGCCAGGAGGTGATCGACCAGGTCGCCAAACTCGCCCCCGACGTGATCCTTCTCGACCTCAACATGCCGCAGATGAGCGGTTTGTCGGCCACCGAAATCCTGCTCGAACGCAATCCCGACACGCGCATCGTGATCCTCTCGATGCACGACAGCCCGGAATACATCGCGACCGCGCTGCGCCACGGGGCGGTCGGCTACATCCTGAAGGACGTGCCGATCGAGGAGATCAAGGCCGCCATCGACCGGGTCATGGCGGGAGAGCGGTACCTGTGCACCGGGGCGACGGCGAGCCTCAATCCCGGCACGCCGGACGGGCGCGAACCGCTCACGCACCGCGAACAGACCATCCTTCTCGAACTCGCGCTCGGCAAGTCGAACAAGGACGTCGCGGCCGACCTCGACATCTCGGTCCGCACCGTCGAGACGCACCGCAAGAACATCAAGCGCAAGCTCGGCATCGCGACTACGGCAGGCCTGACGCGCTACGCGATGGAGCACGGGGTGTTGCAGGGCACCGGCAAGGGGTTCTGACCGGCGTTGAGGGGCCCCGCCTCGGGGGGCATCGAGCCCCCGCTCGGCGGTCGCCGCTTTCCGCGGCTCTAGCCGGCGCGCTGCTCGACGGTCGCGTCATCGGAGAGAAGAAAAAGAGGACAGCGCCACACGGCGATATGGAAACGCGTCCCCGCCCCGCAGGCCCATCAGCCGCGCTGGGTCAACACCACGCCTGCGGCCATCAGCGCCAGCCCCGCACCGCGCATCGGCGTCATCTGCCGCACGATTGCGCCCATGAGCCCGAACTGATCGATCACGGCGGCCGACAGGAGCTGACCGAGAAGCACGCAGGTGATCGCGTTGCCAAGGCCGAAACGCGGCGCGACCCAGGTGATGGAGAGCACGTAGAACGCCACCAGAAGCCCCGCGAGGAAGAGGTGTTTCGGCTGGGCCGGAGCCGCCGCGAGGGCCGCGCCGCCGCCCCCCGTCGCCACCATCGTCAGGAACGCGCCGACAAACGCGACGGCGAACAGGATCGTCGTCGCCACGGCCGGTGCGCCGATGCGGCCGCCGAGTTGGGCGTTCAGCGCCGCGAGGATCGGGATGCCAATCCCCGCCAACAGCATCACCGCCGCATACCGGATCGTGTCTACCGCCATCTCCCCGCCTTTCACCGAACCGCGCGCCTGCCCGCCCCCGGGCGGCGCGCCTATGAGACTCCGTTACCGCACGCCGCCACGTTTCGCGGCCGCCGCGGGCGATCTTGCTGGTGACGTAAAGCGTTGTCCATCCTCGCTGTCGCGTCACTCTTGATGGGACGACACTCCGATGGACCCGCTGGAGCCGCCGGGTGGGATCGGGACCGCCCATCGCGCCCTGCCCGCTGCTGCCGCGCCGCCTGTAAAAGCGCGCGGCTTTCGAAAACGGGCGTTCCGCAATATCGCTGGCAAGAACCACCGATGAGGTTGTCATGTCGTTCGAAGTGCCGACAGGCCGGCGCACGGACCCGCGTCGCCACACGCAGGGGCACGAGCCAGTCGGGCACCTCGTCCGTCCGCGCGGCCTGGGCAAGCTGCGCCAACCGTGCGGTCGGCCCGATCCATGGCGATATCGGCGCAGCGAACGTGACCCTTACGGAGGATGGGCCGGTCCTGATCGACTGGGACGAAGCCCGGGTCGATTTCCCGTTTCTCGACGAGATCGCGACACGCCCGGCAAACCAGGCCGAGACGCGCGCCCATGCGGCTTTCGAGATCGGAGTCGGCTGGACGCGCGAACCGGACCGGGCCCTTGCCGCCGGGCTCGCGCGCGAAATCCACCCCGCCCCCCTTGCAAATTCCGGTGCCGGGCCGATCTAGAACGGAACCCCAGTGGGAGAGTATCTTGACCTATGTTCTGTTCATGGCGGGCCTTGTCGGCCTGTTCTTCGGCGGCGAGTTCCTAATCCGGGGGGCGGTGGGCGTGGCGCGGCGGCTGCATGTGCCGCCTTTGGTCATCGGGCTGACCATCGTCGGTTTCGGCACTTCGACGCCGGAGCTTCTCGTCTCGCTCCAGGCGGCCTTGTCCGGTGCGCCGGCGCTGGCCGTCGGCAACGTGATCGGCTCCAACATCGCCAATATCCTCCTGATCCTCGGACTCTCGGCAATGATCGCCGCCGTTCCGATGCGCTTTGCCGACATGCGGCGCGACTTCGCAGTGATGATCGGCGCGACGCTGCTCCTGTGGCTGATGATCGCCGGCGGGATGGTGTCACGGATCGAGGGCGGGCTCCTCGTCGCGGCGCTCGGCCTCTATCTCTGGCTTTCGCTGAAGGGCACGGCGGGCAGCGCGCCGCCCGAGGACGATGTCGTGCTGGCGCCGCTCTGGAAGAGCATCGCCATCGCCGTCGCCGGCCTCGTCATCCTCATGGTCGGCGCGCGGTTGCTGGTCGACAGCGCAACCGAAATCGCCCGCGCCTTCGGCGTCAGCGAGGCGGTGATCGGGTTGACCATCGTCGCAGTCGGCACCTCGCTGCCCGAGCTTGCAACCTCGGTCATCGCGGCGATGCGCCGGCATCCCGAGATCGCGGTAGGTAACATCCTCGGCTCGAACATCTTCAACGTCCTTGGCATCCTCGGCATCACGGCGCTCGTGACCCCGATCCCGGTCGAGCCGCGCTTTGCCGGCATCGACATGACGCTCGCGTTCGCCTCTGCGCTGGTGATGCTGGGCTTCGCGGTCTTCGGCGGCCGGGTCGGTCGGGTCGGCAGCGGCGCACTTCTGGCGGGATATGCCGGTTATGTCGCACTGATGACCGCCAGCTGAGCCGAGGGCGGCCGCCCGCGGGCTGGCTTCGGCCGAGCCCCCGACCAGATTCGCTTTCTTTCGCCGAACCGGCCGGGCGGCGAAAGAAAAATAGCCTGAAACACCCGGTTGCGACATATTGTTCCGGATTTTGCCGGTTGACG
>JBNKFC010000544.1:0-6470 GCA_050289105.1 Paracoccaceae bacterium
CAACGGACGCGTCGCCAATCCGATCGACGACCTCTCGAAGCGCGAAGAGGAGATCCTCAGGCTCGTTGCCGAAGGAAAGAGCAACAAGGAGGTGGGGCGTGCGCTCGACATCCAGGAGAAGACCGTCAAGCACTACATGACGACGATCCTGCAAAAGCTGCATGTCCGGAACCGGGTCGAAGCCGCGGTCCTGGCCCGTGACCACTGGAAGAAATAGAGTCGGTCAGTCGACGGCCAGCATCGACCGAATGCGGAGGATATCGTCCTTCGTCGCCCCTCGGCGGACGACCGTCCGGCCGTTGGGATCCTTCAGGACGTAAGTGCCGCGCGCTACGGTTTCGCTCCAGCCGCGGAAATCGGTGACCTCGACGGCGCCCTGGGCCTCATTCACCCGGACGACGTTCTGCACCTCTTTCTGGGTGCCCTTCCGTTTTGTCGCTGCGCCCAGTGAACGCAACCGGTTCAGGTCCGACCTGCGCGCGGCATGGCTTTCGACGACACGGCCACGCCCGTCGAGCTTTTCGAACCGGCCACCCCGGATGCGTTCAACATGGCCGTCCTTGAACTGGATGTGGATACCGTCGCCGCCGAAGAGCGTTCCGCCGCCGGGTGCGGATCGGCCCGACCCGGTGCCGGAACTCGACGATCCCGACCCGCTGGCGGAACTCGAACTTGAGCTGCTGCTCGATCCCGAGCTGCCCGATCCCGCACTCCCGGAGCCGCTCGATCCCGAGCTGCCCGATCCCGAACTCCCCGATCCAGAGCTGCCTGATCCTGAGCTCCCCGACCCGGAACTGCCGCTGTTGTCGTCGTCATCATCATCATCATCATCGTCGCTGTCGTCGTCGGACGACCCGCTCTTGGCAAAGGCCGCACCACCCTTCGCATCGAAGAGCGGCTGAACCAGCGGCATCCCGCCCCAGATCAGGGCGGTGATGAGGAGGAAGGCGACGATCGGCCGCACGGAGGGCTCCTGTCAAATAACTGGCCGGCGGGTTATCCCGCCGGCCGACCTCCGGGGCATGCAGACGCGCATGTCCCGGGTCAGTTTTTCCGCCGCGTCCGGCGGCCTCACTTGAGGCTCAGAAGCCGGTCGAGATCGGCTTGAGTCGCCGGGCGCTGCTCGACGGTGCGGCCGGCGGCATTCTTGCGCTCGTAACGGCCGTTCTCGATCTCTTCCTTGGTGCCGTCGGAATAACGAACCTCGACGCCGGACGAAGACACCTCGATCTTCGACACGCTCACGCCGCCGCCGGTCCCGCCGGTCGTGCCGCCGGAGCTTGCGCTGGATGACGAATCGTCGCTGCTGTCATCGCTGCTGTCATCGCCGCTGTCGTCGCTGCTGTCATCGTCGTCGTCATCGCTGTCGCCGCTGCTGCCGCTGCCGCTGCCGCTCTTGTCATCGTCGTCGTCGTCGTGGCTGCCGCCGCCTCCGCCCGAACCGCCCTTGTCGTCGTCGCCGTCGTCATCGCCGCTCTTGGCGAAGGCCTGCGATGACTTCACGGTCAAGGTGCCGTCGGTCAGGTCAAAGTTCATGTGGAACGGCAGGGCGATAATGAAGGCCGCAGTGCCAAACATGATGGCCAGCCGGCCGGTTTTGAATTTGGTATCTTCCATGTCCGTGTTCCTTACTGGTGTCCACCGAACGGGTCGGCGCTGACACAGTCCTCGCACGCCGCCGTGTCGCGGGTAATCCCGGAGGGGCTTCTGCGGAATCCCGCCGGACCTCTTTCGGTCCCTATTCGGACTTTCGTCGGGGCGCGGGATCAGACCAAAGTCTGATAATCTTCGCGAATCCGTGTTGCGGCGGTGTTTGGCGAGCCGAGATGCGGCGACTCAGTCGGGCTGGTAGCCGCCGATGAGCTGGCGCAGTCCGAATATTCCGCCTGCGACGATCGCCGCGAGTGTCACCGGGGCCGAGAAGGCGAGCGTCGCCATCGCCGTCACGCCCTGTCCGACCGAACAGCCCAGGGCCAGTGTGCCGCCGATCCCCATCAGCGCCGCCCCCGAGACCTGTCGTCCGAGTTCGCGCGGGTCCTCGCAGGCTTCCCAGCGGAAGAGGCCGCGGATCGTCGACCCGGCGAATGCCCCGAGAAGGACGCCCGAGACGATGCCGACCGAGAAGGTCACGCCACCGGCCGTCGACGTCATGAAGAAGATGATGGTCCGCCCGAGTGGAGCGGTGAAGGAGGGGCCTTCCACGCCGATCTCGCCGAAGCTTGTCTCGTAAAGCCAACTCGTCGCGACAAGGCACCAGACGACGGAAAGCCCGGCGGCGACACCCCAGGCGAGCTTGCCTTTCGCTTCCCTCAGGGGTGCGTGCGAAAGGCCCCATGCCAGCACGCCGAGGCCGGCGATCAGGGCAAAGACAAGTGGCGGCACCCCGGTTTGCGCCGCAAGCCAATGCGCGATGCCCTGCGGGCCTTCGGCGCCCGTCTGCGGAAAGAGCGCCGTGCGCAGGGGGGCGAGCGGGCCCGAGAGCGTTACGAAGGCGAAGATGCCGATGACGACGACGACAACGAGCGACCTCAGGTCGCCGCCGCCGAAGCGCACCAGAGCGCCGAAACCGCAGTTGCCGGCCATCGCCATGCCGTAGCCGAAGATCAGTCCGCCGATGATCGACGCGGCCGGACTCCAGGCGATGGTGTGATAGAAAGTGGCAGTCGGCTTCGCGAGACCCAGCGCCTCGGCGGCGAAGGTGCCGATGATCGCGACGCCGAGGACCACGCCCCAGAGCCTGAGGCGGCGCTGATCCGCACCGTAGACGGCAGATTCGAGCGCGCCGAGGGTGCAGAAATCCCCCAAGCGTGCCGCGAGGCCCAGGACCAGGCCGCCCACGAGGCCGGCAAGAGCAGCCAGAACGCCCGGCGGTATCGTTTCCATCGCTGTTCTCCCCCTGAGGGTCCCTCGCCCCCACGCCGCTTCTATTCGTCCCGACAGAAAAGCTCGTTCAGCAACCCGAGCACGCGCGCGGTCTTCGGGTCGCTCAGCGAGTAGTAGATCACCTTGCCGTCGCGCCGGGCCTTGACCAGTCCCTCCAGCCGCAGTCGGGCCAGTTGCTGGCTGACAGCAGCTTGCCGAGAGGCGAGAAGGGATTCAAGCTCGGTGACGGATTTCTCGCCGTCGATGAGATAGCAGAGGATCATGAGCCGACCCTCATGGGCCAACGCTTTCAAGTAGCCCGCTGCCTCGTCGGCTTGGCCAGCAAGCTCGTCCGCCGAGATGGCGTCGGCATCGGGCAGGGTCGCGGGGCCCGATGCAGGGCCGGCCGCGCCGCCGCGCTGGCGTGCGTCAAACGGCCAAGTCATCCGCAACCGCCGCGATTCCCGCACCAACGCACCCGCCATCCATGCTCCGTCGAGCCACTCCCGACGCGCGGTCGAAAGGCGGTGCAGAGCTGTGGGGGGTGCCGGAAGAGATGATATCAGGTCCGGTGTCTTCGGTCAGGGCCAGCGCGGCCGTGACCATCACTGTCCTCATCGTGTTTCCTCCCCTTGGTATTCACCGGTTTCGGTCAGCATTTTCGTCAGCAGGCCCCAGAAGAAGTCCTCGCCCGGATATCCTTCTATCCTGCCAACTTCCTGATCGCCCTTTACGAGAATGAATGTTGGCGTAAAGACCGGGCGGGGGCCGAGCGTGATCCCTTCGGGATAGGGCCCACGCAACTGCACCCGTTCGAGGGGCGCCGCCTGGCCTTCCGGCGTTTTGGGATAGATCTCTTCGATCTCCGCGTTCCACCTCGCGCAATAGGCGCAACCCGGCTGCTCCACCATGAGCAACCGCAACTCGGCTCCTGCCGGCGCCGCGACTAACGCCAGAAGCGGGATCGAAAGGGCGAGAGCGCGCAGCATGGTTGACGCCTCTGCAATTACATATAAAAATCGTAATATGTTTTTGCGTTTCGGGCAAGGCTAGGACAACGATGCTCTTCGATCCAACCATCGGCGGCGCGCTGATCGCGGGGCTGCTGTCATTTCTGTCGCCGTGCATCTTGCCGATGGTGCCGTTCTACCTGTGCTACATGGCTGGGATCTCGATGGCCGAGCTGCGCTCGGATCAGACCATCGCGCCAGGCGCGCAAAAGCGGCTTGTTCTTTCCGCGATCGCTTTCGCGCTTGGCGTCACTTCGATCTTCATGCTGCTCGGCATGGGCGCGACTGCGCTCGGCCAGGTTTTTCGGCAGTGGCTTGAGCCCCTGTCCTGGGTCGCCGCCGCGATCCTTTTCGTCTTCGGTCTGCACTTTCTCGGCATCCTTCGCATTCCCTTCCTTTACCGCGAGGCGCGGATCGAGGCGAAGGTGGAGCCCACGACTGTCGTTGGCGCCTATATCATGGGGTTGGCTTTCGGCTTCGGCTGGACGCCCTGCGTTGGTCCGGCGCTCGCGGCGATTCTCATGGTCGCCTCCAGCCTCGACGCGATCTGGCGGGGCGCGGCGCTTCTGTTCGTCTACGGCGCCGGCATGACGGCGCCCTTCGTCCTCGCGGCAATGTTCGCGAAACCGTTTCTTGCGTGGATGAACCGGAACCGCAAATATCTCGGTCATGTTGAAAAGGTGATGGGGGTGATGCTCATTCTCTTCGCGGTCCTGATCGCGACCGGTTCGGTCAACGCCATCGCAGATTTCATGATCCGCCACATGCCCTGGACGACGACATTCATCTGAGATCCCCGAGGGAGGACACTATGAACCGCCTGATCGCTGCCGCCGCTGTCGCGCTTTCGCTCGCCCTTCCGGCCGCCGCCGTGGAAGTGCCGCCCCTTGGCGATGATGGTCTGCACAAGCCGGACTGGCTGCGTGACACGTTCAAGGACATGCGCGAAGACCTCGCCGAGGCCAATGCCGAAGGCAAGCGACTTCTGGTCATCGTCGAGCAGCGCGGCTGCATCTACTGCACCAAGATGCACGAGGAGATCTTTCCGGATCCCGAGATCGACGCGCTGATCCGCGACAACTATTTCGTCGTGCAGATGAACCTCTTTGGCGATGTCGACGTTACCGATTTCGATGGCGAGACTCTGCCGGAAAAGGACATGGCGGTGAAGTGGGGCGTCGTCTTCACGCCGACGATGATCTTCCTCCCCGAAGAGGTGCCTGAGGGCAAGACCGTCGCGCAGGCCGCCGTCGTGTCGATGCCGGGCGCGTTCGGCAAGGGGACGACGTCGGCCCTTCTCACTTGGGTCAAGGATCACGGCTACGAATCGGGCGAGCATTTTCAGAAATATCTCGCCGAGCGGGTGACCGGCGGCATGTCGAACTGACGAAACTGAGCGGCCAACTGCCTCTCACGCATTCACATATTCACGCTGTTGAATTTTATGTTGCATACAGACGTCCGCGTCCGTTACCTTTGGATTCGGGAGAGAACAGGGAGGACTTCAATGAAGCGCCATATTCTGCTGGGCCTGATGCTGTCCGCGGTCGCAGTGCCGGCGGCCACGGCCG
This sequence comes from Paracoccaceae bacterium, assembly GCA_050289105.1. Classification (GTDB taxonomy): domain Bacteria; phylum Pseudomonadota; class Alphaproteobacteria; order Rhodobacterales; family Rhodobacteraceae; genus Albidovulum. The sequence goes on from JBNKFC010000544.1 coordinate 5,444, forward strand.
AAACGGCACCGGCTGACGTGACCTTCGAGGAAGGTTCCATCGCGCAGTCGCTGACCGGCACAGCTGGCGATCCTGCCGAGGGGGCGAAGGTGATGTCGAACCGTGCGCTCGGCAATTGCGTTGCGTGCCATATGGTCTCGGCAATGCCGGATGTAGCGTTCCAGGGCAATGTCGGCCCGTCGCTTGACGGTGCCGCTGACCGCTGGGACGAAGCTCATCTGCGCGGCATCGTTTCTGACGCCAAGATGACCTTCGACGGCACCGTCATGCCGTCTTTCTACAAGACCGGACCCTATATCCGGCCCGGTGACGCCTTTACCGGCAACGCGGCCGAGGGCGAGCTTCCGCCGCTCCTCACCGCGCAACAGATCGAAGATGTCGTGGCCTATCTTCTGACGCTCAAGGAATGAGCGACCACGGGGTCCGAACCAGACAGGAAAAGGAGCGTAAGATGCAACTATCGAGACGGAATGCCCTGGCGCTCGGCCTCGGCGGCGTCGCCTTCGCCGCCCTTCCGCTGCCGGCGATGGCCGCGGAAACGGTCGAGGAACTGACGGCGGCCTTCGCTGGCGGCGCGACGGTGGGCACCGGCGGGATCACCCTGACCGCGCCCGAGATCGCCGAGAACGGCAACACCGTGCCGATCACCGTAGACGCGCCCGGCGCGACGGCGATCATGCTGCTGGCCTCGGGCAACCCGACGCCGGCGGTCTGCACGTTCAACTTCGGTCCCGCGGCCGGCTCGCAGATGGCCTCCACCCGCATCCGCCTGGCGAAGACGCAGGACGTCATCGCGCTGGCTAAGATGGCGGACGGCAGCGTCGTGCAGGCCTCATCCACGGTCAAAGTCACCATCGGCGGCTGCGGCGGCTGAGGCAAGGAGCGAAGAAATGGCAAAAGACGTCAAACCCCGCGTGAAAGTCCCGAAATCGGCTGCCGCCGGTGAGGTGGTGACGATCAAGACGCTGATCAGCCACCCGATGGAATCGGGCCAGCGCAAGGACAAGGACGGCAACGTCATCCCGCG
>JBNKFC010000545.1:0-13635 GCA_050289105.1 Paracoccaceae bacterium
CGACTATTTCTACGAAACCCTCCTCACCTGGCAGTGGGCCAGCACGTCCCTGTTCAAAACCGGCCTCACCTATGATTTCGGCCGTGGAAGCGACCTGATCGACGGTGGCGCGGGTTTCGACGCAGTCTTCTATTCCGGCAGCACGCAGGCGGCTGTCCTGCGGCTCGGGGTGGGTACCGTCACACGGGGCACGGAGGTCGATACGCTTGTCTCGATCGAAGGAGTCGCGCTTGGCGACGGCAACGATATCGTCTTTGCCGGCCGTGGCGGCTACGTGGTCGATTGCGGCGGGGGGAACGACCGGCTCTACGGGATTGCGTCGAACAGTGAATACTACGGAGGTGCAGGGATCGACGCGATTGATCTGCGCAACTTCAATGTCGGACCTGTTTTGGTCCGCCTCGATCAGTTCTCCGCGACGGCTGGAGCGCAGAATTCGATCTGGATCGAGGGCTTTGAGAATGTGGCCGGTAGCAGAACCGCCACCAACGTCCTCTATGGTGACGTGAACGACAACACGCTGTCGGGCGGTGACCTGGCGGATACGGTCTACGGTGGCAGCGGAAACGACAAGATCTACGGCAACGACGGATTCGACCTTATCGACGGCCAGTGGGGCAATGATCTGCTTGTCGGTGGAAGTGGCGGCGACAGTATCAACGGTGGCATGGGAGCAGACACAATTCGGGGCGGCGACGGAAACGACACGATCGACGGGAGTTTCGATTTCGACGTCATCTACGGCGAGGACGGCGATGACGTGATCACGGACCGCCAAGACGGTGGGATCATCTACGGGGGCAATGGAAATGACACGATTGTCTCCAGTGGCGGATTTGTTCACGCGGGCGCGGGCGACGACAGGATCACTTTGCTCACCTCTCCTACCTCCGACATTTACGCGGGAAATGGAAACGATACGGTTACTGCTGGAGGTTGGTCGGGCGGCGCGATCTATGGTGGTTATGGCGTAGACCAATTCATCTTCACGGGCGGCGGCATCGACATCGGCGCTGCGACCGGCAACGGAACCAAAACACTCGTCGTCGGTTTCGAAACGATCGTTGCGGCAAATGGGACCTATCTGGATTTCGGAGTCGGGATAGACGGTCAGACCCTCGACTTCCGAAATGCAGCCGACTCATCGGTCGACATCGAGTCGGATGGAAACTTGCTGTATCTTACGCGTGGAAACGACTTGGTGAACTGCTACGGATCGGGGAACGTGATCCGGATGCAGGGCGGCTACAATAACGCGTACGTCTACGGCGAGGACAACTTCATCTATTCCGCCAACGACCCCGCCCAAATCTTCATTGTTGCTTCGAGCGGCCAGATCATGACCGGTTCGGCCAATGACTCCGTAAATGTCGATTTGTCCGGAGGGCCGTCCAGTCTCGTCGTCGTGCTAGGCGCGGGGAATGACCGCGCCGATCTCAGCGGCAGCTATGGAGTCGTCAATCTTGGCGATGGCGACGACGTGGCGGTTGTGACCCACGCGCCATCCGGGGGGAGGCTCTGGGGTGGGGCAGGCGCGGACTATTTCAGGTTCGAGACGATCACGTCCGGCGCCACGACGATCATGGACTTCAATGTTCTTGAAGATCAGCTTGATCTCTGGCCGGTGAGCGCGCTTTCTGACGTTACTGCGATCAGCCAGATCGGTGCGGATGTCGAGCTCTTTTTCGCCGACGCGAACAGCATCGACCCCAGCGTCGGCTTTCGTCTTACCCTGTCCAACATGCTAGTGAGCGATCTTAGCGACGCGATCTTCGCTTAAGCGCGAGGGGCGACGGCGTGCCGATGGATGGGATTCGAGGGTCTTAAGAGGAGGCGCAGTTCCCTCGGACCCGGCTGAGGATTGCCGCAATCAACACGCTCACGCGGACAAAGCGGACAGCGCCTCTCGCAGGTCGATGGCCCCGTCGTAAAGCGCGCGGCCCGAGATGGCGCCGGAGATGACGCCGGTGTCGCGGAGCGCGAGGAGGTCGGCGAGGGACGAGACGCCGCCCGAGGCGATCACCGGGATCGTCACCGCGCGGGCGAGGGCTTCGGTCGCCTCGATATTCGGGCCGGCCATTGCCCCGTCGCGGTTGATGTCGGTGTAGATGATCGCCGCGACGCCGGCGTCCTCGAAGCTGCGGGCGAGATCGGTGACCTTCACGTCGGTCTCTTCCGCCCAGCCCTTGGTCGCCACGCGGCCGTCGCGCGCGTCGATGCCGACCGCGACCTTTCCGGGGAAGGCGAGCGCCGCCTCGCGCACCAAGGCGGGTTTTTCAACTGCGACGGTCCCGAGGATCACCCGGGCAAGGCCCTTGTGCAGCCAGCCCTCGATCGTCGCCATGTCGCGAATGCCGCCACCGAGCTGGCAGGGCACGTTCACCCGGGCAAGGATCGCCTCGACCGCCGCCGCGTTCACCGGCGCGCCGGCGAAGGCGCCGTTCAGATCGACGAGGTGGAGCCACTCGCAGCCCGCGCCCTCGAACGCCGCCGCCTGCGCGGCCGGGTCGTCGCCGAAGACCGTGGCCTTGTCCATCTCGCCGTGCAGAAGCCGCACGCACTGGCCGTCCTTGAGGTCGATGGCGGGGTAGAGGATCATGGCGGGCCTTCCTTGCTGACGCGGGCCTCTTGCCACAGGGGAGGGGCGAATGCAAAGGCGGCCCAACGTCACGTCACGCTGGACGGAACCGGGCCAATTCGCGGATGATCGGCCGCGAATGTCAGGGAGGACATCGGACATGAAGACCCTTCTACTCGCCACTGCCGCCGCCATGATCGCCGGGGCAGCCTTTGCCGCCGATCCGGTCGAGGGGTTGTGGAAGACCAAGCCCGACGACAACGGTAATTTCGGGTACGTCCAGATCGCGCCTTGCGGGGCCAAGCTGTGCGGCGTTCTGATCAAGGCCTTTGATTCCAACGGCGCGGAGAAGCCGTCCGAGAATGTCGGCAAGCAGATCGTCTGGGACATGGTCGCCAATGGCGATGGATCCTATGGCAGCGGCAAGGTGTGGGCGCCGGACCGCGACAAGACCTACAAGTCGAAGATGCAGCTCGCCGGCGACAACCTGTCGGTGTCGGGCTGCGTCCTCGGCGGCGTGATCTGCCGGGCCTCAGATTGGCAGCGGGTGAAGTAAAGCGCCGCTGGTTCCGCGTCGCTGCCGTCAGGGGCGCCAGGCGAGGAAATTGGCGATCAGGCGCAGCCCGGTCGCCTGGCTCTTTTCCGGGTGGAACTGGGTGCCAACCATGTTGTCGCGGCCGACGATCGCGGTGATGTCGCCGCCATAGTCGCAATGCGCGAGCCGGTGCGCCGGATCGGCGACACGGAAATGGTAGGAATGGACGAAATAGGCATGCTGGCCGGTCTCGATCCCATCGAGTACCGGATGGGCATGATCGATGACCAGATCGTTCCAGCCCATATGCGGCACCTTCAGGCGCTTGTCCTCGGGTTCGATCCTTACCACCTCGCCGCCGATCCAGCCGAAGCCGGGCGTCTCGCGGTATTCCAGTCCCCGCGTCGCCATCATCTGCATGCCGATGCAGATGCCGAGAAACGGTGCCGCGCGGACCGTCACCGCCTCTTCGATCGCCTCGAAGAGACCGGTGAAGCGGTCGAGCGCTTCGCGGCAGGCCGGGAAGGCGCCGTCACCCGGCAACACGATCCGGTCGGCGCGGGTGACGTCCTCGGGAAGCGACGAGACGATGACGGAGCCGGCCCCCGTCTCGGCCGCCATCCGCTGGAACGCCTTTTCCGCCGAGTGGAGATTGCCGGAATCGTAATCGACGACGACCGTGAGGCTCACAGCGCCCCCTTGGTCGATGGCAGCACGCCGGCGGCGCGGGGATCTGGCTCGACCGCCATGCGGAGTGCTTTCGCCGCCGCCTTGAACGCGGCTTCGGCGATATGGTGGCTGTTGATCCCGTGCACGCGGTCCACATGCAGGGTGATCCCGCCATGCGTCGAAATCGCCTGGAAAAACTCGCGCACGAGCTCGGTGTCGAAGGTCCCGATCTTCGCCGTCGGAAAATCGACATTCCAGACCAGATAGGGCCGCCCCGAAAGGTCGAGCGCACAGGCGACCTGCGCATCGTCCATCGCAAGTGCGAAATGGCCGTAGCGGCGGATGCCTTTCTTGTCGCCGAGCGCCTTGGTCAGCGCCTGGCCGAGCGCGATGCCCGTGTCCTCGACCGTGTGGTGGTCGTCGATGTGCAGATCGCCCTTGGCGCGGATTTTCATGTCGATCAGCGAATGCCGCGACAGCTGGTCGAGCATGTGGTCGAAAAACCCGATGCCGGTCTCGTTCGAATAGCTACCGCTGCCGTCGAGATCGATCTCGACCACGATCTCGGTCTCGGCGGTCTTTCGCGTGATCTTGGCCTTGCGCATGGGCGCTCCTTTCCGTTCGGGCACCTTATAGGACCGGTCCGTGCCGGCTCCAAGTCTCGGATCGACGAAATCGGCGCGTTGTCACCCGACCGCCGCGCTGTCCGACCGTCGGCAACCGGGAGAGCCTGCGCTGAGGCGTCTACTCCCCTGCCGAGGCCGGTTCAGCCCTTCTCGCCGTAGAGTTCCTTGTAGATGGTGCGCGGCGGGATCAGTTCGGGGTCGACCTCGACGACGACGGGGTCGGTGCGCCCGGCCTCGATCAGCGCGTAGGCCTCCTCGATCAGCCGGTTGGAGTTCTGCCGGACCATGTGGACCGGAAACTGGAGGTAGGCGGCGAAAGGGTCGTAGTCGTAGCAGCCGATCACGGTATCGGCGAAGGTTTCAGGCGGCAGGTTGACGAAATGACCCAGCACGCCCTCGAACGCGGTCAACGAGTTGACATAAAGGGCCGCAGGCGGCCCGCCGAGTCGGTCGAGCAGGGCTTCGATCTCGGCCTTCGCGCGGCGCGGGGCGTAGCCGCAGGTGATGATCTGGTCAGGCGCTGGCGGCATGCCGCGCCGGGTCATCACGGTGCGGAAGGCCTCGATCCGGTGCGCCGAGGCATAATCCGCGCCATCGCCGCCGAGGAAGAACACCTTGTCCCGCGCCGCCGACCCTACCGAAGGCATTTCCTCGAGCAGCTTCTCGGTCAGCTTTTCCGAACCGCGACGGTTGTTGGTGACCACCGATGGCGCGTTCCGGCCCGGAAGGTCGACGAAGACGTGGCGCATGCCGGCCGCCCTGCACGCCGCGCTGATCGCGTCCGGATTGGTCGCGCCGGCCACGAAGATATAGTCCATCGCGTAGGAGGCCAGCGTTTCGACGATGCGCAGTTCCTCGTCCGGATCACGCAGCGACGACGCGATGACCGGCACCAGCCCCCGGTCGCGCGCCTGCGCCTCGAAGCTTTGCGACATCGAACTGAAGAAGCGGTTGTCATGCACCGGAATCACCAGCCCGACGAGGCCCGACTTTGCCTGCCGCAACCCGCGCGCCTGAAGGTTGGGCGAATAGCCCTGTTCGGCGGCGATGCGCTGGATCGTCTCGACCGTGGCCTTGCTGATGCGCCGCGCCTTCCATGCCCCGCTCAGCGCGGCGCTGACCGTCGAGGGCGAGGCCCCCGACAGGCGCGCGATGTCGTAGATGGTGGCTTTGCGGACGAGGGTCATGTCATGCGCGATCGGCGGCTCCAAGATTCTTCTTGACGAGTCTAGGGGTTTGTTGGTTCGATGCGCAATATCGATTGTGCAGACGGCGGCACAGTCTACCGTGCCAAAACCATCCAAATAACGCAGATCATTGGAAGATCCTGCGAAAGCGCCCGGTCGCGCAATCGATGGTGCATACACGGCGCCCCTGACGGGCGCCGACATGGGAGGAATGAAATGAAGAAGACTCTGACCGCCCTGATGGGGGGCGTCGCGCTGGCCGCCACCCTTGCCATCGGTGCGATGGCGCAAGACAAGCCGACGATGGGTGTCGTGGTGAAGATCGGCGGCATTCCGTGGTTCAATGCGATGGAAATGGGCATCAAGGAAAAGGGTGACGAGCTCGGCGTCGATGCCAGCATGATCGGCCCGACCTCGGCCGACCCGGCGCTTCAGGTGCGCGCCATCGAGGACCTGATCGCCAAGGGCGTCGACGTCATCGGTGTCGTGCCGAATGACGAGGCCGCGCTGGAGCCGGTGCTGGAAAAGGCACGGGCCGCGGGCATCAAGGTCGTGGCGCATGAGGGACCGGGCCTGAAGAACGTCGACTGGGACTTCGAACTGGCCTCGGCGCAGGGCTTTGGCGAGACGCATGCGGAACTCCTGGCGCAGAAGATGGGCGGCAAGGGCGAATACGCGGTCTTCGTCGGATCTCTCACCGTTCCGCTGCACAACGCCTGGGCGGATGCGGCGATCGCCTACATCTCGGCCAAGTATCCGGACATGAAGCTGATCGGCGAACGCTACGGCGTCGCGGAATCGGTCGATGACAGCCGTAAAACGGCGCTCGACCTGATGGCGGCGAACCCGAACCTGACGGGCTTTCTCGGCTTCGGCAGCCAGGGACCGATCGGAGCGGGCCGCGCCATCGAGGAGCGTCGCGCCGTGGGCACCGTTCACGTGATCGGGCCCTTCTCGCCGGGGCAAGGGCGTGATCTGGTGAAGTCGGGCGCCATTTCGGGCGGGTTCATGTGGAACCCGGCGGAAGCCGGCCGCGTCTTCGTGACGATGGGCAAGATGCTGGTTGATGGCACCGAGATCGTCGATGGCACCGACATTCCGGGCCTCGGTGTGGTCACTCCCGACGTGGAAAACCGGGACATCATCACCAACAACCTGATCGCCATCAACGCCGACACCGTGGACGGTCTCGCCGATCTGGGCCTGTAAGGGCTTCCTGTTCTGGGCCGGGGCGCGTGTCCCGGCCCGTTCAACTTCTGCTCACGGAGACGGGGATGACGCTGTATTCGACGGCCCTGGCCGAACTCGGAGGGGTGTTCGCGCGGCTGGACGACCGGCAGGTGGATGCCGTGATCGAACGGCTTGCGCAGGCGCGGCGGATCGTCGTTTTCGGCGGCGGGCGCGAGAAGCTTCAGATCATGGGCTTCGCCATGCGGCTGTTCCATATGGGGCTGGCCGCAAGCGTGGAAGGCGACATGACGACCCCGGCGGTGGGCAAGGGCGACGTGTTCCTCGTGACTTGCGGGCCGGGCTACATCTCCACGGCCGAGGCGCTGATGGGGGTCGCGCGCGACGCCGGGGCACGGGTGATCCTGATCACAGCGCAACCGAAGGCGCGCTGCGCCGCGCTGGCCGATGACATTCTTCTGCTGCCGGCCCAGACAATGGCCGACGATCAGGGCGACAAGGTCTCCTCCGTCCTGCCGATGGGATCGCTCTTCGAGGGCGCGCTGTTCGTTCTCTTCGAGGTCATGGTGCTGAAGCTCAAGGAACGGCTGGGGATCAGCGCCGAGGCGATGCGCGCCAACCACACCAACCTGGAATGACCGGGCACGCCCGGAGGACCGCCATGCCCGATCCCGACCACGCGATCCAGATCCGCCACGTCTCCAAGGTGTTCGGCGGCGTCCGGGCGCTCAACGACGTGTCATTCAGCGTCGAGCGTGGCGAGGTGCACTGCCTCGCGGGCGAAAACGGCTCGGGCAAGAGCACGCTCATCAAGATCATCACCGGTGTCTACCAGCCCGAGGACGGGGCAGAGATGGCGCTGTTCGGCGAGGAGATGGCCCAGATCACACCGACCCTCGCGCGGCAGGCCGGCATCGCGGTGATCTGGCAGGATCTGGCACTCTTCCCCGAGATGACTGTGGCCGAGAACATCGCCTTCGAGACGATGCTCGGCAACCGTCCGCGGCTCGTGAACTACGCCGAGTTGCGCCGGGTCGCCGAGACGGCGTTGGCGCAGCTCGGCGTGACGATGGACCTCGACGCGAGCCTCGGACGGTTGCCGATCGCACAGCGCCAGATCGCGGCCATCGCCCGCGCGCTTGTCTCGGATGCGCGGCTGATCTTCATGGACGAGCCGACCGCTTCGCTGACCCAGACCGAAACCGATGCCCTTCTGTCGGTCGTGCGCACCCTGTCCGAGCGCGGCGTCGCGGTGGTCTTCGTCAGCCACCGTCTGGCCGAGGTGCTCGACGTCGCCTCGCGCGTGACGGTCTTGCGCGATGGCAAGCTCGTCGGTGTCTTTCCGACCGAGGGGATGACCCAGTCGCGCCTGACCGAGCTGATGACCGGCGCGACGTTTGACCAAGTCGTGGCAGCGCAGGACACCGCCGCCAATCCCGCGGTGCTGGAAGTACAGGGTCTGACGCGACGGGGCGAATACGCCGATGTCAGCTTCACCCTGCGCGCCGGCGAGGTGCTGGGGCTGACCGGCCTGATCGGCGCGGGCCGGACCGAGCTTTGCCACACGCTATTCGGCATGACCCGGCCGGACGCTGGCTGGATGCGACTGAACGGGCAGCCGCTGCGGCTGAGGTCCAACCGCGACGCGGTGGACGCCGGAATCGCCTATGTGTCCGAGGACCGGCTTGCGCTGGGGCTGAACCAGCCGCAGTCGATTGCCGACAATATGGTTCTGGCGGTGCTGAAACGCATCACCGGGGTGGGCGGGCTCCTCTCGCCCGACCGGCAGCGCGACCTGGTGGCGCATTGGATCAAGGAACTGGCGATCAAGGTGGGCGATCCGGCGGATGCCATCTCGACCCTGTCGGGGGGCAACCAGCAGCGGGTGGTGCTGGCGAAGTGGCTGGCCTCCGAACCGAAGGTGCTGATCCTCGACTGCCCGACGGTCGGGGTCGATGTGGGCGCACGCGCCGGCATCTTCCGGATCGTGCGCAAGCTGGCCGAGACCGGGTTGGCGATCCTCCTCGTTTCGGACGAGGTGCCCGAGGTGCACATGAACGCCGACCGGGTGCTGCACATGGCGGGCGGGCGCATCGTCGGCGAATACGACCCGCGCGACACGCGGCTTCTGGACCTGGAGGCGGCCGTCTATGCGTAGCTTCCTGAGGGCCTATCCGACCGAGGCGAAACTCCTCCTGGTGCTGACCCTGATCTGCACCGGGCTGTCGATCGCCTCGCCGACCTTTCTGACGCTGGTCAACATCACATCGCTTCTGAACAACAACGCGGTCAACGTGATCTGGGCCGTGGGGCTGCTGGTCGTGCTGATTGCCGGTGGCATCGACATTTCCTTCGCAGTGGCGGCCTCGGTCGTGCAGTACCTTTGTGTCTACGCGCTGGCTGCGGTCGGCGGCGGCAACTGGGCGGTGGGGTTCCTCTTCGCGGGTGGTTTCGGGCTTTGCCTCGGGCTCATCAACGCGATGCTGATCCACCGGTTCCGCATCATCTCGATCGTCGTCACAATCTCCACCTACAACGCCTTTTTCGGGCTCCTGATGTTCTTCTCCTCGGGGCGGTTCCTTTACAACCTGCCGTCGTGGTGGCCGCGCCGCGTGATCCTGTGGGAATACCAGACCGCAAACGGCACTTGGGCGGAGCTGATCCTGCCGGTCGGGGTGATGGTGCTGGCGATGGCCGCGACCTGGGCGCTCATCCGGCGCACCTCGACGGGACGGCAGCTTTACGCCTTCGGCGACAACCCCGAAGGAGCGCGGCGCGCTGGCATCAATATCGGGCTGATGCAGGCCATCGCCTTCGGCTGGTGCGGGTTCATGGCGGGCATCGGGGGGCTGATGCAGGCGCATATCACCAAGGAGGTGGTGCCCAACGCCCTGATCGGGCGCGAGCTGGACGTCCTGGCGGCCGTGGTGCTTGGCGGCGCGCGGCTCGGCGGCGGGCGCGGCTCGGTGCTGGGATGCTTCCTCGGCGTGCTGCTGGTCGCGGTGACGCAGAATGGCCTGAACCTGCTCGGCGTCTCGCCCTATGCCTTCAAGATGGTGGTCGGCGTGATCATCCTTCTGGCCATTTCCACGTCGAACGTCGACCTCGCCCAGCTTCTGGCGCCGAAGAGGAGGGACGGGAAATGACTGCGTTCTACACCCGTCTGGCCAAGGCTTTCGGCCCCGAGGTTCCGGGCCTTCTCGGTTTTCTCGCGCTGGTGATCGTGGTCTTCGGGCTGACGGCGCCGAAGTTCCTGACGGCCGCGAATTTCGGCTCGGTGGCGTTCCAGTTGCCGGAGCTCGGCCTTCTGACGCTGGCGATGCTGATCCCGATCATCTCGGGCGGGTTCAACCTCGCCATCATCTACACCGCCAACATGGCGGGGCTGACGCTGGCCTTCGTCCTGAACGCCCATGGAGGACCCGATGCCGGGGTCTGGCCTTTCATCTATGGCTCGGTCCTCGCGCTGGGCGTCGGGGCGGTATCGGGCTGCGTGATGGGGCTCGTCATCGCCTATATCGGCGCGCACCCGATCCTGGTCTCGCTGGCGATGATGATCTTCCTGCGCGGGCTGGGCGAGTTCCTGACCAAGGGCGGCGACATTTCGGGCTTTCCGCCCTATCTCGCGGTGCTGGGGCATGGAAAGCTTCTGGGCATTCCGGTGCCGCTCATCCTCTTCGCGGTCTGCGCGGTGATCTGGCACATCCTTCTGACCCGGACGCGGCACGGCTTCGCCGCCCGCATGATCGGCTCCAACATCCGCGCGACGACCTATTCGGGGGTCCACACCAAGCGTACCCTGACGCTGATCTACACGCTGTCGGGCATGATGTGCGCGGTCGCGGGCATCCTGATGCTGGCGCGGTTCAACTCGGTCCGCGTCGGCCACGGCGAGGCGCTTTTGCTGGTGACGGTGCTGGCCTGTTTTCTCGGCGGCATCGACCCCTTCGGCGGTTTCGGGCGCGTGGTGCCGGTGGTGATCGCGTTGATCGTGCTTCAGGTCCTGTCCTCGGGGCTGAACCTGCTGGGCGCCAACCAGCATCTGGCGACGGCGGTCTGGGGCCTTTTCCTGATCGGAGTGATGGTCCTGCGCTGGGGCGCGGGGCGATGGACGGAACGCAAACGCACGAAAGGATGACGAGATGGAAGGCTTTGGTGTCCACACCAGCATGTGGACAATGAACTGGGACCGTGCGGGCGCCGAAAAGGCCATCGCCGGGGCCGTGCATTACAAGATGGACTTCATCGAGATCGCGCTCTTGAACGCACCGATGGTCGATGCCGCCCATACCCGCAAGCTCCTCGACAAGCACGGGATTCGCGCGGTCTGTTCGCTCGGCCTGCCGGAGCGTGCCTGGGCGTCGGTCCATCCCGATGCCGCCATCGACCACCTGATCCAGGCGATGGACAAGACCGCCGAGATGGGCGCCGAGGCGCTGTCGGGCGTCACCTATGGCGGCATCGGCGAGCGGACGGGCGTGCCGCCGACCGAGGCGGAATACGACAACATCGCCCGCGCGCTCGGCGCGGCGGCGAAACATGCGAAGAAGCTTGGCATCGCCTTCGGGATCGAGCCGGTGAACCGCTACGAGAACCACCTGATCAATACCGGCTGGCAGGCCCGGTCGATGATCGAGAGGGTCGGCGCCGACAACATCTTCATCCATCTCGACACCTATCACATGAACATCGAGGAGAAGGGCGCCGGAAACGGTATTCTCGACGCGCGGGAACACCTTCGCTACATCCACCTCTCCGAGAGCGACCGGGGAACGCCGGGCGAGGGCACCTGCGACTGGGACGAGGTTTTCGCGACGCTGGCCGCGATCGGCTTCAAGGGCGGGCTGGCGATGGAGAGCTTTATCAACATGCCGCCCGAAGTCGGTTACGGTCTTGCCGTCTGGCGTCCCGTAGCAGAGAACTTCGAGGAAGTGATGGACAACGGCCTGCCATTCCTGCGCAACAAGGCGCGGCAATACCGGCTGATCTGAACGGAGACGACGTGAGCGCGCCCACAATCGAGTTGAAGGACCTGGAAGACCTGCTTGTGGCCCGCGCCGCCGGTGGCGCGCGGGTGGTGGTCGCCATCGCCGGGGCGCCCGGGTCGGGCAAATCAACCCAGGCCGAGGCGCTTGCGGATGCACTCAACGCGCGGCAGTCGGAGATGGCGGCGGTGCTGCCGATGGACGGGTTCCATTATGACGACCTCTACCTCGTGCCGGCGGGACTCCGGCCGCGCAAGGGCGCGCCGGAGACGTTCGACACCGGCGGGCTCTTCCATGTGCTGAAGCGCATCCGGGCGCGGGACGAACCCTTCGTCGCCGTGCCAGTCTTCGACCGCGATATCGAGATCGCGCGGGCCGGGGCGCGTATGATCCCGGCAGAGATCCCAGTTATCATCGTCGAGGGCAATTATCTGCTCCTGGGGCGCGATCCCTGGGCGCGGCTGCGCCCGCTCTTCGACATTGCCGTCTTTGTCGACGTGCCCGAGGCGGTGCTGCGCGAGCGTTTGACCGCGCGGTGGCGCCATTATGACCTGACGCCCGAGGAAATCGCCTGGAAGATCGACGGCAACGACCTGCCCAATGGCCGCGTCGTCGTCGCCGAAAGCCGGGGCGCGGATTACCGCCTCCTGAACGGATGAGCGCGATGGAGGGGGCAGACGCCACCATCGCGGTCCTCGACATCGGCAAGTCCAATGTCAAGCTGGTGGCCTGCACGGCGCAGGGCCATGTCGTGGAGACGCTGTCGGTTCCCAATCCGGTGCGCGACGGCCCGCCCTGGCGGCATCACGACCTCGCGGCGCTGAACCACTGGGTGTTGGAAGGTCTCGCCGCCTTCGGACGCGCGCACCCGCTCCGGCATTTCATCGCGTCGGGGCATGGATCGGGCGGGGTGTTGGTCAGCGAGGATCCGGACGCCGGCTGTGATGGCACAGCTTTGCCGATGGTCGACTACGAACAACCCCTGCCGGAAGACATCGCCCGCGATTATGCCCCCCATGCCGGCAGCTTCTTCGATCGCGGCAGCGCGATCATGATGGCGGCCACCCATACCGCGCGGCAGATGTTCTGGGCCGAACGCGAGCGGCTCGAGGACTTTGCCAAGGCCCGCTGGTTTCTGGGCGTGCCGCAATACTGGGCCTGGCGTCTCTCAGGCGTTGCGGCGAGCGAGGTGTCGATCCTCGGCGCGCAATCGCATCTGTGGAACGCGCCGGAACGGCGGTGGTCGCCCATCGTGGCCGCGCGCGGCTGGGGGCGCCTGCTGCCGCCGCACCGGCCCGCCTCGGCCGATCTCGGGCCGGTGCGGCCGGATCTTGCCCGGCGCCACGGCCTGCCCGAAGGATTGCGCATCCATGTCGGCGGACATGACAGCACGATCAATTTCTTCCGCTACCAGGCGGCGGGACTGCGCGATTTCTGCCTGATCTCGACCGGAACCTGGATCGTGGCGATGGCCGACCGCATCGACCTTGCACGCCTTGTCGAGGCCCGGGGCATGACCTGCAACGCCGATGTCGCGGGCGAACCGCTCGGCAGCGCGTTGACGATGGGCGGGCGCGAATATCCCGCCGTCGCCGGGCCGCAGGCCGACGGGGTCCAGGCCGATCCGAGGATCATCGCCCGGTTGGTCGCCGGGGGCACCTTCGCGTTGCCGACCTTCGGATCGGCGGAAGGTCAGTTCCCCGGCACCGCCGGACGCGGCCGCATCCACGGACCCCCTCCGCAAAGCCCGGACGACCGCCACGCGCTGGCCGTGCTCTACACCGCGCTCCTCGCGGTGGCCTGCGCCGATACGCTCGACCCCGATCGGCGCTTCGTGCTGGACGGCAGCTTCCTGCGCGACCCCGCC